>JBDKTA010000062.1 GCA_039680605.1 Planctomycetaceae bacterium
CAGACCTGCCATCGCGGCCTATCGCCCGGACTTCTCCCGCGGTCTACTCTCAACTTTCTACTCTCTGGCAGTCGTAACAGGTTGCAGATATATAAGCTGCGGTGTGCCAGAAAAGAATGTCGCTCACTTGCCCCGCCGCCACCCGGCGATCGCCCGGAATATCATATTTACGCCTTATTGGTATTGCTTATACCTCTTTAAGACTGTACCCTATAGCACCTTCGCTTTTTGACGAAGAAACGGAGAGGCCTCTGGTGCGCCGAATCACGATGTTGATCGCCGCTGCAGCCATCTTCGCCATGCTGTGGTGGCCGGTGGAGTTTGCCGGTCAGCCCATGCGGGCGGCCCCCGGTGCTGCGCCCTCAGCAACCGCCACACCCGCCCCGGCGCCACTGGCGGCAGCGTATCTGCGTGAAGTCGCCGATCTGGGAAGGGACTTGGGACTGGGATGGGCCCAGGGGACCAGGAGCAGCTTCGTGGTGCTGAGCCCTCGCGGCAGCGGATGGTCGGCCAAGACCCTGCCGGTTCTTGAAAATGTCTATGAACGGTTCTGTCAGAGCTTCCTGAACGCGGGGTTCACCCTCGACGCACCCAGCGGTCCGCTGACCTGGGTCTGCTTTGCCACCCGGGCCGACTTCGACCGCTACGCCCGCTCGGCAGACCGAAGCGATCTGTGGTGGTCGCGGGGCTACTACTCGACGCGGACGAACCGCGTAGCCGTCTTCCGCCCCCGAGACGCCCACCACGACGAGGACATGACCGAAGTGGCCCACGAGGCCGCCCACCAGCTCGCCTACAACACCGGGCTGCAGAAACGCGGCGTGATGTATCCGGTCTGGGTTTCGGAAGGCATCGCCACGAACCTGGAGACAGCCCTGAACTCGCCCTGGCCCCTGGCGGCCACGAATCCGCGGCGCCTCCGGGCTCTTCGCGGCGCCGGCCTGATCCCCCTGTCGCAGTTGACCGCCTGGACCAGCGTGCCTGTCGAGAACGAGCAGGCCACCGAGAACGCCTACGCCCAGATCTGGGGCGTGTTCCACTTTCTGCTCAATCGCAAGCCCGTCCAACTCAAGGACTACATGGCTTCGTTGAGCCGCCTGCCCGCCGGGCGACGAAACGAACTGCAGTTGCGGCAGGAGTTCCTGCGCAGCTTCGGACCCTTCGAGAGCCTCGACGCCCAGTTCCGCCAGTACGTCGCGACCCTGGCCATCGAGACTACCGTCGCCAGCGGTCAGGACGCCCCGGCGAACTGAAAGAGCTTTCCGCCACACTTCGGAGGCGTCATACGTTTTCTCCCTCGACCCTGTACGCCTATAGCTGCAGCCAGATTCAGGACCCGCTCGAGTGCGACCGCAGCGGCGGTGAAACTAAAATAGTGTAGGGCCGCCTTGCCGGCAGCCGGCGACAGCGAAACGAAATCGGGGGACCGCCTTGGTGGCAGTCCGTCCGGCTGCTGGATCGAAAGGCGGAAAGGAGTCGGTCATGTTTGCACGAAAGCGCTCTGTAATTGGCGCTGGCCTGTTGGCCAGCACTGCACTGCTGCTGGGTTGGGCGGTAGCGGCGCATGCACAAGAGGCCCAGCCGAATAATATGCAAGCGCAGCCCGCGCCAGGAAAGGTGGTCAGGGCTCACGACTTGCTGGGAACCGACGTCAAGAACGACCGGGGCGAAAAGGTAGGCTCGGTGAAAGACATCGTCCTGTCGCCTCAACGCGACCGGGTTTCTTACGTGGCTTTGTCGGCCAATGGCAAGCTGTTTCCGATTCCCTGGCAGGCTTTCGGCATCTCGCCTGAAGCCCGCCTGACGCTCAATGTCGAAAAGAACCATTTCGACAACCTGCGGGGATTCGACTCCAAGAATTATCCGCCCCAGGCGGACATGAACTGGAGAGCCGGCACTGCCGCCGCTGGCGAGCGGCGCGAGGCCGCACGTGAGGCTTACAGGGAGCGGATGCATCTGCGTCGAGTGAGCGAGATCGTCGGAACTTCCGTTCGCGGAAGCGATGACAAGAAGCTCGGCGACATCGAGAACCTGATCATCGAGACGCCCGCGGCGGCCGCCACGGCCAGTCCGTCCGAGCAGCCCGCTCGCGATACCGATCGCGTGCGCGTGGGCGTCGGACCGCTGAACATCGACGTCAAGGACCGCGATAAGGAAGCTGCGGACAGGCCTCGCCCTGCCACCCCCGCCCCCACCGCGATGCATCAGGGCGAGGGCTATGTGACCTTTGCGGTCGTCTCGTACGGCGGCATCCTGGGCATCGGCGAGAAGATGTCTGCCGTGCCGTGGAATGCTCTGAATTTTGACGCGTCCAAGGATGTGGCTCGTCTTAATGCCACCAAGGATACGCTGGAATCGACGGCCTTCGCGTCCGACAGCTATCCTGACTTTGCCAACCGCCAGTGGTCGCAAGGCGTGTACCAGAAGTACAACGCCGAACCCTACTGGCAGGTGTACGGCTATACCGGCCGACCCAGTGAAACCGCTGGCAAAGCGTGGATGGCCGACAGCGACTACAACAAGCAGTTCGCTGCCGACAAGGTGACCACCATCCAGGGCACCATCGAGAGCGTCAGCACGTTCCGCCCGGCGCCCGATGCGGCCGCGGGGCAGCGTCTGCGCGTCAAGGCCGAGGATGGCAAGACGTATATCGTCCACCTCGGACCGGCCGGCTTCGTTGACGCCAAGGGCCTCAACCTGGCCAGCGGTGACACCGTTCACATCACCGGCGCCCAGGCTGATATGGAAGGGCGAACCGTGGTGATGGCCACGCAGATCCGCAAGGGCGACCAGACCCTGCAGCTTCGCGATCAGCAGGGCAAGCCGCTTTGGACCGAAAGGGATCTGACTCCCTCTCCGTCCATGCCTTCGGATCAGCCCAAGAGCAACGGCTACGAACGCCCGGATGATCTGTCCAAGCCTGGCCAGGATGCTCCCAGGCGTTGACGACCGGAGCAACGTGACGTAGAGTTCCCAGGTCCGGCAGGACGCACAGTCAAAAAGACTCGCGTCCAGCCGGACCGTTTTTTATGTCTGCACTGCAGCCAGCAACTTCGGAAAAAGAGAGTTGGTCCACAGCCGGCACAGAAAAGAACGAGAATCAGAGATGGGTGGCATGGCGACACACGTTTCTGTTTCTCGTGGGCGCCATGATGCTCAGCGCACACCCATGGCGACCCGCCCGACGATCGCAGTTCGCCCCGCATTCCCGCCCTGCAGCCCATCCTTGATTGCCCCGCCGCGCGAGGCTACACTTCGATCACACCCCCCGCGCCCGTAGCTCAGTAGGATAGAGCGGCGGTTTCCTAAACCGCAGGTCACAGGTTCGAATCCTGTCGGGCGTAGTTCAAAGGCCCCGCAAGGGGCCTTTGAACTAGAGAGGAGAGCGTAGAAAGGAGAAAGTAGGAATACCGGCAGAGCCTTCAGTCGCGTCAAGACGCTCAGTGGCTGCTGGACCGCTCTCCTCGGTCTCCTCTCTACTCTCTACTCTCTGGCCGTTAGAGCAACAGCACGATTCGATGAGTTCCCGGATCGTATTGCCGCCTGGTTCGAACTTGTGCCAGCAGGGCGTAGTGCCGCTCCGCGGCAAAACCCAGAGCAGAGACCGGTAGAAAACAGAGAGGATTAGAAACTGGGACGGGGACGGGGGCAGGGACGGGGAGTGCGGGATTACGCGGATTGAGAGGATAAGAGGATTAGAAACTGGGACAGGGACGGGGACAGGGACGGGGAGTGCGGGATTACGCGGATTGAGAGGATCAAGAGAGTATAAAAGGGCGGCAGAGGCACAATTGACGCCTGTGCGATTCAACTCTTTCAAGCGTTGGCATGTTTCCTGATGGCGGCCACCAGGGCGTCCGAAGGCCCGCTCTTGGTCAGGTATTCTGCCGCGCCCGCCTCGAGCATGGCCTTGGCCTGTTCATCTTGCTCGAACATAGACAGGCCGATGATTCGTGTATTGGGGAACTCCGCGTGAAGGATGCGAGTGGCCTCGATGCCGTTCATGCCCGGCATGGAGATATCCATGAGCACCACGTCAGGGCGAAGCTCTCGCACCAGGCTCACAGCCGACTCGCCGTCGGAGGCCTCGCCGACGATCACCATGTCGGGCTCCTCGCGAAGCAACGAAGCCATTCCCTGGCGCATGACGATATGGTCGTCCACCAGCACGATGCGGATTCTGCCCTCGGCGGCGTCTTGAACCGGAGGAGCCATCATCACCGATATTTGTGCCCTCTGCTGTGCCTGCGGCGGCGCCGGCGGCAATGCGGGGGCAACCAGCGTAAAGCGGCTGCCTCGGCTGGGGGCACTGTCGATCTCGATTGTTCCGCCCAGCAGCCCCAGTCGCTCGCGGATACTGAAAAGTCCAAAACCACCCGTAACGGTCCTGCCGCGAATGGCTTCGGGGTCGAACCCGGTCCCCTCGTCCGCCACGGTTATTTGGATCGAGCCGTTGGGCCGGGTCACGCATACCTTGGTGGATTTCACGCCGGCGTGTTTGACCACGTTGAACAGCAGTTCCCGAGTTGCCTGGAACAGCAGGATGGTAATATCCTCCCGCAGCGGCTTGGTGAGCCTGGGGACGCTTATATCCACCCTCAGGCCGTGCTTCTCCTGCATCCATCGGGCCAGCCACTCCAGCGCCGGGATCAGGCCGCCTTCATGCAGAATCGGCGGGCTCAACTCGGCCGTCAGCGAGCGGGAAGTCTCAATAGAATCATCCAGCAGATTCAGCACGTTTGAAATGGCTTTTCGCATGGCAGAATCGCCCGCGCGTTCCAGCACAGCCAGATGGAACTTGGCCCCCACGAGCAGTTGCTGCAAGCCGTCGTGGAGCACCTGCGCCAGGCGGCAGCGCTCGCGCTGTTCGGTCAGGGCAAGTTCCGCGGCCAGTCGCGCCAACTGCTCGGAACGATGCTTCAGTTCCGCCGTGCGTGCGGCAACCCGCTGTTCCAAATCCTCTTTGGCCTGACGAATCGCCTCTTCGGCGAGCTTGCGCTCAGTGATCTGACGCACGGAGCCTCGCATGACCAGATCGTGGCCGTCGTCGGGCTGGATCGTCGTTGTAGTCTCAACCCAGATGGTAGCTCCATCAGGTAGGAGCACGCGATACTCGTCGCGGTGTAAATCGATGGACACTCTGTTTTTAGCCTGCGCCAGCAATGAAGCCCCCGACCGTGAGATGCGCGCTCGATCGTCGGGATGAACGCATGCGAGCCAGCGCTCATAGCTTATCGCCGAGCCGGAGGGGATGCCGAACAGCTCATAGTGCTCTTGGCTCCAGTAGCCTGTGTTGTGCGTGACGTTCCACTCGTAAAAGCCGATTTGCCCGGCACGGGCCACCCGCTTGAGCCGCTCCTCGCTTTCACGAAGTGCCTCCTCGGCCTGCTTGCGGTCGGTGATGTCTGTGAAGACGTTCCCGATGCGCCGGCTCTCGGGACCGCCCACCTTGAAGACATAGAAGCTGTACCACTTATGGTCGTGGGCGGCATAGCGCTCCATCTGGGCACCCTGTCCGGTCCGGGCAACCTCGCCGAAGACTTCGTACCAGTACTCCTCGTAGTCCGGGCTGATCTCGCGCAGGCGCTTACCGGTGAAGTCCATCCCCAGTATCCTGGTCGCGGCGGCATTGGCCTCCACATAGCACATGTCCACGGCGCGGTCCTGATCATCGAAGATGACATCGATCAGGAAGAAGCCTTCGTCCATGGAGTTGAAGAGGTTACGGTACTTCTCCTCGCTCGCTCGCAGCGCCTCCTCGGCCCGCTTGCGGTCGGTGATATCCCTGGCGGTGCAATGAGCCCCTGCAACGGCATCGCCCTCCAGGAGGGGCTCTCCAGATATCCATAGTTCGACGCGCCGGCCATCCTTGTGGAGAATCGCCACCTCAAATTGCAGCGGTATGCGCTGGGCGAGCCCTCGATGAAAATGTTCCAACGCGTGGGCCAACTGGTCGGGCGCGCAGATGTCCATGAAGGTCATCTGCAGCATCTCACTGCGCGTGTAGCCGGAAATAGCCTGGCAGGCGGGATTGGCCTGCGTGAACTTCCCGGCCGGGTCCACGCAGAAGATGCCGTCGGGGCTCTTGTCGAATAGAAGACGGTATTGCTCCTCGCTGCGGCGAATCTGCTCCTGGGCCTCCTTGCGCAGGGCGGCCATATCCAGGTGCGCGGCGACGCGGGCCAGCAGTTCTCGGGTGCTGAAGGGCTTTACCAGATAGTCGTCGGCGCCCTGCTGCATGCCTTCCACGCGGGCCTCTTCGCCCGCTCTGGCGGAAAGCAGGATGGTGGGAATGGTCTTCAGGTCGCGGTCCGCCCTCAGCTCGCGCACCAAGCCGAAACCATCGAGATTCGGCATCATGACATCGCTGAGGATCAGATCCGGGCGGTTCTGGCGAGCGGCGGCTAGGGCCGCCTGGCCGTCCGGGACCGCCTTCACGTTGTATCGTTCGCTGAGCATGCGGGCCAGGTAGTGGCGCATGTCCGCATTGTCGTCCGCCACTATAATTCGCGCCCGGCCATCGCCAACGTCTCCATCGCCCCAAGGGCAGGGAACGGGCATCAACTCGTGATGCGAAGGCGGTACGGCCGCCTCCTCCACCGGGGCGGCTTGCGGTAACCAGCGCAATGCCTCCTCGACGAAAGGCGCGGCTCCGACAGCGGTGGATGCCAGATTTCGGCTGCTGCCAAGATGCTCAGCAGGCAGATGCTTAGAACCCAAAGGAATCGTGACGATGAACGCAGTACCTTTGCCCAGATCGCTTTCGGCTCGGATAGACCCACAATGGAGCTTGACCAATTCGTGGACCAGGGCCAGTCCAATGCCGCTACCTTCGTGGGTGCGGCTGCGCATGTTCTGGATGCGATGAAATCGCTCAAAGATGCGGGGCATTTCCTCGGCGGGGATGCCGACACCCGTGTCGCGCACGGTCAGAACGGCATTGGCTGATTCGGCATGGATACTGACTTCAATCTCGCCTTCGAATGTGAACTTGAACGCGTTTGAAATCAGGTTCAGAACGATCTTCTCCCACATATCACGATCCACGTAGACCGCTTCAGGGAGTCTGGCGCAATCCACCTTGAGCCCCAGCCCCGCCCTTTCCGTGGCGGCGCGAAACACGCTGGCCAGCTCAGCAGTGAACGCGGCCAGGTCAGTCGGCTCGAACACCGCCTGTACCCGCCCGGCCTCGATTCGCGAGAAGTCCAGCAGCGTGTTCACGAGGCGCAGGAGTCGAAGGCCGTTGCGATTCACCACCTCCAACTGACCCTTGGCCGCGGGGGGAAGATCAGTGTGACTGCGGCCAAGCAGATCCTCCACCGGCCCCAGCATGAGCGTCAGCGGCGTGCGGAACTCGTGGCTGACATTGCTGAAGAAGGCGGTCTTGGCGCGGTCCAACTCCGCCAGAGCCTCTGCCTTTTGACGCTCCTGCTCATAGGCGCGGGCGTTGGCAATCGACGAGGCGATCTGCCCGGCGGCTACTTCCAAGAACGTGCGGTAACCTTCGTCAAGCGGGCGCACCGGGCTGATCCCTGCGATCAGGACCCCGGCAGGCGGCTCGTTGGCGGCCAACTGGAGGGGCAGCAGAAGCGCGCGGGTGGTGGGTTGGGTCCATGGGCCCGCGGGCAGCGAGCCAAAGCGATCCGGCAGGTTCTCAATACACTGAGCAGTCCCATCGCGAAGGACCTGTCCCAGCGGCCATCCATCAGAACCTTCTCTATCCAGCGCCACGCAGGACGGGCTGGCCGGCCCATCCCCCACAAGACCGGCGGCGCCTGCCAGTGACGCGGCGTCTCTGTTGCCATCGCACAGGTAGAGCAGGGCGAAAGGCAGGTCGAAGTGGTTGCCTGAAAGCGTCTGGGTGGCCGTCGCGCAGGCTTCCTTGGCGCTCTTGGCCATTGTGGCTTGAGCGGCCAGTTCGCGCAGAGTCTTGAGACGCCGCTCGCCGACGACTTTGTGAGTGGTCTCTTGGCAGGCACAGAACATGCCCCCTACGCTGCCCATTTCATCACGGATCGGACTGTAGGAGAACGTGAAATAGGTCTCCTCGTCGTAGCCGCTACGGTTCATTAGCAGCAGCAGATCTTCCGCCCAGGTAGCCTCGCCTTTATCGAAGACGTGCGCCCAGTGCGGCCCGAGGATATGCCAGATCTCCCCCCATACCTCCTGCGCCGGCTGGCCCAGCGCCGCGGGGTGCTTGCCAGCCAGCACGGCAATATAAGCATCGTTGTAGAGCATGGCGCGATGCGCACCCCAGGCAATAAACATGGGGAATCGCGAGTGGAGGCAGATGCTCGTGGCGGCGCGCAAGCTGGCAGCCCATAGAGAGGGCTCGCCTAGCGCCGTTCTGGACCAATCAAACTCCCTGATTCTGCGCGACATCTCCGCATCGCCGCTAAGCCAATGACTCTCTGGCGCGGCAGAGGCAGCCGTCGGCGGTGAGATCTGGGGTAAAGCCACAAGACGCTCGGACTCTTTGGAATGAGCCGGACCCGCTGATGATTTCTTACCATGGTTTCGTTTCATCTGGGTCTGACCTTTCGTGGCCCAATTGCACGCGGTAACAATTACAGAGTTTATGCCATTGATGCGTTGCGCTAGCAGCCTCCCGGAACCGAATATCAATTCGGAACTTACCTGGATTTCCCGGAGTAAACCATAGGTAAACATTCTGGAAATTTTATAGGTGCAACACCTAGGAAATGGCGTAGGTAGAATTCCTAATGATCCCGCATGCATCTTGCTGTTATAGATGTAATTGCCCGCCCCACTGCTACTTGAGCCCGAAAAGGTTCTGGCCTTGAGCGGGGGGAAGGAGCACTGGTGCGATGTCGGCGGGGCTGCTTCCTTCTTCTACCAGCACGAGTTCCTGGCCTTGAGAGAGCGTCAATTCCAGGACGCCGTTGCCCAGGTCACGCGGGGCCGGCGGGCCGCTATGAACGCGCGGGTGCTTCATGCCGCTCTTGAGGCGCGCCGGGCCGCCGGCGAGGCTCTTGATTCGCACCGTGACGGTGCGCCCGCCGCGGCGAACGGCGCTGACGAGGAACGCGCCTTCGGCCAGCAGGTCGCAGAACGCCACGTCGCCCCAGGCGTCGGGGACGGCGGGAAAGATCTCGATGGCCGAGCCCCAGCTCTGCAGCAGCATCTCGTGGATCGCCTGGGCGGCCGAGAACGGCGTCTCAAGCACCGGCCAGCCTTCGTCGTACATTGTCGTGACGTTGATGTGGTCGTTGGGCGTGGTCTTGAGACCGTTGAGGCACTCCAGGGCAAAATCGCCCTCCCCCAACGCCGCGGCGATGGACGCCGCACCCGTCCAGGTGTATCCGCATTTGCCCTCAGCGAACCCCAGCCAGTGGCGCAGCGTCCTGGAGACCAGTTCGCTCGCCCCAGGCTCGCCTGCCGTCACCAGATGCAACGGGTAGACCATCAGCAGGTGCGAGTAGTGCCGGTGCCCCATGGCAAAGGGCGTGTCGCGGCCGATCATGTAGCCGTTGGCATCGACGGGATAATCGACAAGCCCGTCGAGCACCTCCCGCCAGCGCGGCAGCAGCGGTTCGCTCAGACCGAACTGCTCGCACAGCGCAATGGCCGTCTGGAGACTCCACCGCAGCAGCGCGAGGTTGTAGTTGGTGTCTTCGGCCCAGCCGTACTCGGGGCTGAAACTGCGGGGGATGTGCCAGCGGCCGTCGTCTCCGCGGGTGATCACGTGCAGATAGGTGTTGATGGCCTGGCGCAGCAGCGGGAGGAACTTTTCGCGCATGCGGGTGGTGTCCATGGAGCGGCGGAGGACGCGCCAGTAGTCGTGAAGTGCCCAGGGCAGATCGCCCAGGCACTGCATGTCGAAGGGGCTGGTCAGGTCCGGCGGCACGACGGTGTACAGGCCTGCGCAGTCGCCGCCGAACTCGGGCGGCATGTTGGCCACGAGGTTGTGGCGATAGCGGTCCAGGCGTCCGATGAGCGACTCGGCCAGGTCGAGGCGGTTGGAGTCGGCGGGGAGCCAGTAGGTCAACTGCACGTTGAGGTTGAACCACGCGCAGGGCCAATGCGTCGGCTGGTACCAGGGCCCGTTGTTGTCGATCATGGCGCGGTCGGCCCGGGTGGCGCTGGCGAACTTGTACATCTGGATCCAGTAGAAGCCCTCCCAGTAAGCGTCGCCCAGCGAGACGAAACTGGCGGGGTAGTACTCGTGCCACCACTGGCGATGCGAGGCCGCCAGAGCTTCCATCGACGACGCGGCGCCATGGGCGACTTCGCCGCAGGCGTCGGCGACGGCGGACTCCTGGGGGTAGCTGTGGGCGATGGCGGCCACCAGCGTGCGCCGTCCGGCGGAGGCTTCGACCACGCGCCATGCCGTGGCGGTCTGGCCGCCCTCGATCAGCCGCTGGAGGCAGTACAGAACCTCGCCGCGGCAGCCGAGCTCGACCGGCGGATGGGGAACGTAGTCCGGCTGGGCCCAGGCCCGGGCCCACTCGTCATCGCCGCTCTTGAGCTTTTCAACCGCCCAGGTTCGGTTATAGCAGACGGCTTCCTCGGCGCGCCACTCGATGCGGCAGCCGTGTTCGCCTTCGCTGGGCGCCATCTCGACGAGAATCAGCATGCGCTGGGCATGCACGATGGCGCGCAGCGCGATGCGCCCAGATGAGGTTATGACCTCGCCGGTGTACTGGGCATTCCACAGGTCCAGCCGCCCCTGGAAGCCTTCGATCGTTCCGCTGGTATGCAGGACAAAGTGCCCGATGGGCAGGCGGCAGCGGTTGAGCCACGCGCCGCCGGCCTTGCGATGGTCGTACGCGTCAGTGCGGCCGACATCGAATCGCAACTCGTCGGCCGGACCGTCCTGGCGGATCATCAGACCGAGCATCCCGTTGCCCAGAAAGGGCGCCTGCCACCAGGCATGCGGAATCTTCTTCCAGATCAGATCATGCCGAGCCAGGAATGCGGACCAGTTGATGTTGGAAACCATGGGCATCTCGCTCCGTTTCAATAGAGAACGGGCGAAGTCTACCACTGATGCAGAGAGATGTCACTCCACCAGGAACACGCGCGTGAGGGTTGGGGGGCGATTGCCTTTGTCGTAGTTGATGGTGACTTCGCCGTTGCCGGTCATGCGAAGTGTGTTCACGATCAGTTGGGCTCCCAGGGTGTCGCCGTTGCCGGTCAGGGTGAGTTGGGCGCCGGGCAGGTAAAGGGCCCCGTCGACGGACATGCCTCCGTTGCCGCTGAGACTGGCGCTACTGTTGCTGGTGCGTTCCTGAAAGAACGCGATGCCCTCATAGGTATCGGCGCCCTGGAAAGTGTGGACGGCGGGGTTGGGCGGCGTGATCCTGACTGTCCCGTTTCCCGTCAGGTCGAGTATGCCCGAGCCCTTGATGTAGACCATGACGCCTTCGGCCAGAATGCTGCCGTTGCCGCTGACCTGAAAGCCCGCACCGTCCACGACGTAGATGCCCGGATTGAGCGTGATCGACGCGTTGGCGGTCAGCGTGATCCCGCCGCTGTAATACCCCGGGTCGATCGTCGCGGTGGCCTTGTTCTTCAGGGATATCGTACCCAGGTCGGCGGTGATGGGAGGCGCCGGCAAAGTCGCCAGCGGGTCGGCAATGTAGTCGGCCCCGGTCTTGACAGGGGCGTCCGCCCCACTATTGCCGGTGAAACGCATCTCGCCGACGATGTTGAGATTGTCGGCGTCGAGACGCACATTGCCGGTACCGGTGACGGCCGACCGCGAGTCGCTGTCGACGTGGATGTCGCCGCCACTGACGGTCATGCGTCCGTTTCCGACGGCGCTGAGGGCGCTGGGGGCGTGCGGGTCGAGCACCAGGACGGCCGGAGCGCCGGCAATGCTGGTCATCATGGCGATGGCATGGCCTCTGACGTTCGCGTGGGAGATGCCGACCAGGCTGGCAAAGGCCAGGGGCAGCGGTCCGTCGGGCGACGTGCCGTCGCGCCGGGCGACGACCTTGACCGCATTGGGCGACGTCAGCGTGGCCGTGAACTGGTGGGTCTTGGTGTTGAATCGCCCGATGACGACGTCGCCGGCCGGGTCGTTGGACGCATTGGAATTGACCCGCACAGGCGCCGCGGCGGCGGCGTTTGCCCGTGCCACCCGCACGGCCTGGGCCCGCGCCTGGTCGGGGTCTTTCTGGACGAACTGCGCCCCGGCGAGGCTGGCGGCGTCGGCGGCGTTCTGGAGCTGGGCCGACACCAGGTGGATGCAGGCCCAATCGCACACCAGGGCCGCCAGGCTCAGAAAGACGACGATCAGCAAGACCGTCCAGACCAGGACCGCACCGCGGCAACGCCGTGAAATTGTCGCTGTCCTCATCATGCCGAGCCCCCTTCCGCTCATTCTGACCCGGCACTGGATCATATGGACGGCGCCGGGCGGATCCAAGCTAGTTATCCTGCTCTTCTTCGGGCGGCAATTCCTGGCGACGGAGTTCTTCCGCGATGGCGCATTCCTTCTTGGCCCGCAGCGTGTCGTTGCGGGCCAGGGCGATCACGGCGATGTTCTCGTGCGCGTCGCTCTGGGCGAGGATCTGCGTGTAGATCGACAGCGCCTCTTCGTACCGCCCCTGCAGGGCGATGGCCATCGCCAGGTTGGCGCGGTATCGCGTGTTGCCCGGAACGGCCGCGGACGCCTGGCGGAAGACCGTCTCGGCGGCCTGGTGCTGGGTGCGGAAGACCCAGCATACCCCCAGGTCGTTGAGGAGCACCGGGTCGTTGCGGACGTTCAGGAGCCCCTGCTGAAGGGTGGTGATGGCCACGTCGACGCGGCGCTGGCGCATGTGCAGCTCGGCCAGTTCGACGTACGCCTCACCGAAGTGCGGGTAGTCCTGGAGGATCTTCTCGAGCACGAACTGGGCCTTCTGATCCTGCCCCTGCGCGACGAGGATTCTCGCCATCGCCAGGAGCGTTCTGGCCGAGGGCGGGCGCTTGGCGCCGCGGATCCATTCGCTTTCGTCCTTATCCCATTCGTAGCTGACGGCGCCCTGGTTGGGCATGTTGCACCCGCCGGCCAGCGCGGCCGCGGCCAGAACAATGAGACACCCCAATCGGAACATTCCGGCAAGATTACGGCTCATGGCTGGTCTCCACTGATGGGTTTTCGTTTCATTTCGGCGGCGAGTCTCTCGGCGTCGCCATTGAGGATGACGAAGACGCGGTCGGAGTACATCCCGTCGCCGCCGGGCGGGGCCTGGTCGACGCCGACGCGCCGGATGTCGACACCGCGGTCGGCCATGACCGCCAGCACCGTCTGGATGCGGGTTTCGTACAGGGTGGTGGATTCGTCGCCGCGGCGTATCGCCAGCACCCCCGGGGCGGTGCGGAAATGGTCCGCCAGTACCGCCACCTCGCGCTGCCCCAGCGGATTGAGCAGGTGGCTGTTGATCTCGAAATGATGCGGATACAGGGCGCTCTGACGCACGATGGCGTTTCGGATGGCGGTGTCGTTGGCCGCGGCGATTGGCCAGGCGTCGACGACCCGGGGGCCTTCCTCGGCGTCGACCGGCGGTTGCTCGTCGCGCGTGCAGGTCTCCAGATGCTCAGGGCAGCAACCGGCCAGGATCGCTCCCAGCACGGCACAGATTGTCATGCAATGTTTCATAGAACGTCTCCGGTTTAGAATGCGGTCACTTGAGGATCATCCTGGCGATGGTGATGCTGGCCGGTCCGACGGACACGACGAAGACGGCCGGAAAAATGAACAGGATCATGGGCACGACCATGGCGACGGCGAGTTTCTCGGCGTTCTCCTCGGCCAGCATGCTGCGATTTTCACGCATGGTGGTGGCGAAGGTCCGCAGCGCCTCGGCGATGCTGGTTCCGAAGCGTTCGGACTGCACGAGCACGGCGACCAGCCGCCGGATGTCGTCGACGCCGGTGCGGTCGGCCAGGTGGCGCATGGCGTCGACGCGCGGGGCGCCCAGGTGCATCTCCAGATTGGTCAAAGCCATCTCGTCGGCCAGAATCGCGCAGACGCGGCGGATCTCGCCGGCGACCATGTTCCAGGCCAGGTCCAGCCCGATGCCGGCCGTAACGCAGACTTCCATCAAGTCCACCGCGTCGGGCAGGTGCCGGCGCACGCTGCGGGCCCGCCCTCGGCGCAGCGACGAGAGCACCGCGTCGGGCACAAAGAACACCAGCATCATCGCCAGCAGGAAGATCAGCACCGACACCCCGCGCGGCAGGGAGGTCCAGAACAACAGCGCGGGCAACAGGGCCACCGCCGCGGCCAGCAGCAGGAACTTGCAGCCGAGGTAGATCCTCGGAGCTGCGTCCGAGTAGAAACCCGCCAGCGAAAGGCGTTTTCGCAGGCTCTGGGAAACGGCGCCCATGGACGTGATGGCGCCGATGGCATGGATGGCCCGCAAGGGCGCCGGCAGCGACGGCGCGGGCGGCTGGCGGTCCATTTCGGCCCGCTGCAGGACGCGCTGCGACACGCGGCGGCGGCGCGAGACGCTGGCGGCGATGACCGCCCACCCCAGCGTCAGAACCGTCAGCAGCGTCAAGATGAAAACCAGGAACGGGTACATGTTTGTAGTCCTTGTCAGTAGCGCAGGCGGATCATCCGGTTCATCATCCACATGCCCATCAGCACGCTGACGCCGGCGCCGGCCAGCAGCAGTTGCCCCGGCGTGGTGCTGTAGAGCAGGTCCATGTATTTGGGGTTGAGAATGCTCAGGACGGCCAGCAGCACGAAGGGCAACGCCACCAGGATCCGCTTTCCGAACTGGGTTTGCGCGGTGAGGATTCGGACGCGGCGGCTGAGGCGGATGCGGTCGCGGATGACCAGGCTGAGGCGTTCCATCATGTCGGCGAGGTTTCCGCCGCTGCGCATCTGGATGACCACCGACGTGGCGAACAGGTGCATGTCTTCGCTGGTCGATCGCGCCCCGACGGCGTGGATGGCGTCTTCGAGGCTCAGGCCCATGGCCTGCTGCTGGCAGATTTCGGCGAAGACCGGGCCGACGGGTTGGCCGATTTCTTCGCTGACGAGCTGGAAGGCGCCGACGAGCGGGTGCCCCGCGCGCAGGGACCGCGTCGCCAGTTCCATCGCGTCGACGAACTGCAGGTCGAAGAGGGTTTCGCGCCGGCTGACGCAGCGTTTGAGGTACGCCCAGAGCACCAGCAGCATGGCCACCAGTCCGCACGCCCCGCCCAGGAGTCGCCCAGTGGTGGCGAAGACCAGCAGGAACGCCCCGGCGCCCATTCCTGCCGCCATCGGCAGCAGCGCCACCGCGGGGGTGCGCCACCCTGCCGCCAGGCGCATCTGTTCCAGGCGCGCCAACATTCCGCCGCCGCTGGTCTTGGGCACGACGAGGGATGCCTCTTTGCCCGCGTGCCAGATACGCAGCGTCCGGGTCGGGCCTTGCAGGTCCTGCGGGGCCAGCCCCAGTCGCTGCATCACGCGCCCCGCCAGCTTGCGGCGCCTCAGGTACCATCCCAGCAGCGCCACCATCCACGCCGAGATCATCACCAGGAACGCCCCGACGCCGATGGCCCATCGGACCGTGTCCAAAGCTGGTATCGTGCCGACGATCATTTCACGCGTCCTTTCCCGCCCTGAGCTTGCGATGGCTGAACAGGGCGTCGGGCAGATGAATGCCTTCGGCCTGGAACTTGGCCATGATCCGAGGCCGCACGCCGCAGGCCTCGAAATATCCCTCGGCGGCGCCTTGTTGGCTGACGCCGGTCTGGACGTAGCGGAACAGGTCGTTGAGGCAGATCACGTCGCCTTCCATGCCGACGACCTCGGCGATGTTGGTGACGCGCCGGGCGCCGCCGGTGAGGCGCCCCAGGTGGACCAGCAGGTTCAGCGAAGCGGCCATCTGCTGGCGGATCGCCTCGATGGGGAAGTTCAGTCCGGCCATCGCGACCATGTTCTCGACGCGGCGCAGGGCCTCGCGGGGGTTGTTGGCGTGGACGGTGGTCATGGAACCTTCGTGTCCGGTGTTCATGGCCTGGAGCATGTCGAGGGTTTCGGCGCCGCGCACCTCGCCGATGACGATGCGGTCGGGTCGCATGCGCAGCGAGTTTCGCAGCAGGTCGCGCTGGGTGATCTGGCCTTTGCCCTCGATATTGGGCGGCCGCGTTTCGAGTCGCACGACGTGCTCTCTCTGGAGCTGCAGTTCGGCGGCGTCCTCGATGGTCACGACGCGCTCGTTGGCGGGGATCCACTTCGACAGGGCGTTGAGCAGCGTGGTCTTGCCCGCGCCCGTCCCGCCGGAGATCAGGACATTCGTCCGCACGCGCACGCATGACTGGAGAAAGTCGGCCATCTCGCGCGTCAAAGCGCCGATGCCGATGAGCCCGTCGATCTCGATCGGGCAGGTGCCGAAACGGCGGATGCTCAGCGCCGGGCCGTCCAGCGCCAGCGGCGGAATAATGGCGTTGACGCGGGACCCGTCGAGCAGGCGCGCGTCGAGCATCGGGCTGCTCTCGTCGATGCGACGCCCCACCTGCGAGGCGATCCGCTGGATCACCTGCATGAGATGGTCATTGTCGCGGAAGGACACGTTCACGCCCGTCAGCATCCCCTGGCGTTCGATGTAGACCTTGTCCAGACCGTTGACCAGGATGTCGCTGACGGTCGGGTCGCGCAGCAGGTCCTCGATGGGACCCAGACCGAAGATCTCGTCGAGCAGCTCGTAGACCAGCCGCCGCTTCTCCGGCGCCGACAGCGGGTAATGCTGCTCGCCCAGCAGGTGGTTCACCCGCCGCGTGCATTCCTCGTGCAACTGGGGCATCGACATGCGCCGCGCGGCCATCAGGTCCATCGTCTCCAGCAGCCGCCGGTGTACGGAGGTCTTGACCTGCTGGAACTGCGGCGCGGCGGGCTCTTTGGCCGCCGCCTGCGAAACGTGTTGTGCGTCGTACGCCATAGGTCTGGTGGCTCCGTCTTCAGGCGGTTGCATCGCCGGTGAGGATTTCCATGAATCGCCGCAGGTCTTTGCGCAGGGGCGAGAAGGGAGCGGCCTTGCCCAGCGGTTCGCCCAGGTCGAAGCTTCGCGCCGCGCGGCGGAAGTCGTTAGCCAGCACCGTCACCGCGTCGGTCTCCATGACGCGCCGCACCTCGTCCATGGTGACCGTCGCCCCCTTGGTGCGGTGGCGGTTGACCACCGGCACGATCCGCGCCGGGTCCACCCCGCCCCCCAGCAGCGCCCCGCGAAGGTCGTGCGCCATGCGAACGTCCTTCACCCGCATCTGCATCACGATCAGCACCGCGCGGCTGCCCAGCGCCAACTCTGCCGCCGCCGGCGCTGCCACGCGCGGGGCGTCGATCACCGTGACCGGGTACGCCTGGCGGAAGGCCGCCATCGCCGCCGGAACGTGCGCGAAATCCACCGCCTGCGGGGCCGCAAAATCCACCGTCGCCGGGCTGACCAGCACGTGCAGGTCGTCGGCATAGGGCCGGGCGCTGGAGCGGACCAGGTCGCGGTCGATCTTCTTGCCCGCGGCCATCGCGCTGGCCAAGCCGTACTCGCCCCTGACGTTCAGGCACGTGCCCACGCCGCCATATGCGGTGTCCATGTCCACCAGCAGCACCGGACCCTTGCCCGCCAGGTACATCTCGTAGGCGAGATTCACCGCCACGGTCGTGGCGCCGCACCCCCCCGCCGTCGACAGCACGGTAAAGGCCGCGCCCTCCACAGAGCCCTGCCTGCCCAGGCGCGGCAGCAGACGCTCCAGGATGCTCTGAAGACTTGAGGCGATCTGGTCCTTGCGAAGGACATGCCGCGCCCCGGCCGCCATCGAGTCCAGCATGAGCTGCTCGCTCGAAGTGCTGGAGACCACGACGAAGCAGCTATCGGTGAACCGCCCCGTCAAGGCCGCCAACTCCGACAAGAGCGACTGTCGCTCGTGGTCGATGTCGACAACGACGGCGGCCGGACGCCCGGCGCCAAGGCGGCGACTGATGTCGTCGGACCCGCCGCAGCGCGTGAAGACGATAGAGCGGGCCTGTCCGTTGAAGGCCCCGGCCACCGCGCCGGCGACCGCGTCGTCATGCGTCAGGATGATCACGTTCTCCGGCGTCATGAGCCAGGCTCCCGGGCGGGCTGGGTGGTCGCCGCCGGTTGCGGCATGGGGCACGCCTTGGCGCGGCTGACGGGCGAATACTGTCCGTGGCGCTGCCAGGCGCCGGGCCCGACCAGGCGGTGCAGACCCTGCTGCTGCAGCCATTGGATTTCTTCGCAGGCGGCCTTGGCGGGCACTTTCACGGTGCCTTCGATCTTGCCCTGGCAGAAGAGTTCCCAGTCGTTGACGACACGGTGCGTGTCGCCGGGAAGAGGCGGCTTGACGTTCATCGGTTCCACCAGCGATGCCGTCACCAGGACCATCAACTCCGTCTCGCCGGTGGTGTGGCGGACGGATCGGGCCAGGGGGCCCAGGATGGGCAGGTCGCCGATGCCGGGGATTCGCGAGTTGCGGGCGGTGGTGGCGCGGTTGATCAGCCCGGCCATGGCGAAGGTCTGGTTGCTCCTGAGTTGAAGGGTGGTCTCGGCGCGTCGGGTTCGCAGCGAGGGGATGCGGAAGCCCTGCATCTCGACGGCCCCGGCGTCGGACAGTTCGCTCACTTCCGGAGCGACGAACAGGCGGATGCTGTTGTCGCCCAGGACGGTCGGGCGGAACCGCAGGCGCACGCCGAACTCGCGGTACTCGATGGTGATGCTCGTGCCGCCGCCGGTGCTGGTCCCCTGCACGACGGGGATCGGGAACTCGCCGCCGGCGAGGAAACTGGCCTCCTCGCCGCTCAGCGCCACCAGCGTCGGCTCGGCCAGGATGCGCAGGTACTGGTTCTCCGCCAGCGCCTGGAGGAAGAACTGGAAGTTCCAGTCGGGAAAGCCCCCGAAGAGCGTGACGTTGGGGCTGACCGAGACGTCGGCGTTGAAGGTGAAGGGAATGGTGTTGGCGGCGTTGACCCCGGCGGCCGGTCCGATGCTCATGGGCACCAGCGCCCCGCCCATATCCGGACCGATCTGCGAACCGCCGAAGAAATCGCTTCCGCCGTCGAAGACGTTCAGACCCAGCGCTCGGATGGCGGTGCGGCTGACCTCCGCCACGCGCACGTGCAGCATCACCTGCTGCACGCCGGCCAGGCGGCTCATGTCGACGTGCTTGACGCCCCGGGCCTCGAAGTAGCGGCGGATCTGCAGGGCTTCTTCGGCACGGGTCACTTTGCCTTCAACCGTGATGGCCCCGGCGCCCTGGGTGATGTTGATCACCGCGTGGGGGAACATGGTCTTGAACTGCTCGCGGATCTCGTTGAGGTCCAGCACCACATTAACCCGCGCCTTCTCGAACACCTCGTCGTCGCGCCAGAGAATCACGTCCGTCGACCCGACCTTCTTGCCTTGCAGCAAAACCTGGTTGGGCGAAAGCACCTGGACAGCCGCTACCTTATCATCCGTCACGGCCACCCGCTTGACCGGCCAGGACGACTTGATCACGGTCGATTTGCCCAGGTCGACGGAGTAGACCTTCTCCGTCGGGGCCTGCTGGGTGGTGCTGGCGGGCTCCGGTTCCTGAGCCCGGGCCCACTGCACCGCCACAGCGGCGATGCACAAGATAACCCCATGCGTGCAAATTCTGTGTTTTCCGAGCATATCTGGCTCCCCGGCTGAATGTGTGTCGATTCGGCTGCCTGCGACGCGAACTCAACAGTCGCTTATTCTATGCCTGGCTTTTCAAGTTTCCCCCCAGTCAATCGCAAAAAAAACTCCCGTGGTGCAGCGGGGCTATCCTTAGAGTCTCGTCCGCGGGGAATTGAACGGAAAATATATTTTTGCCCGGTGCGGCGTTAAGACGGGCATATAGTCATCACGAATGAGGGGAGCATGTGCTCGCCATGTCAGTTGCCAGGTTTTCCATCTTACCTACTGAAAGGAGAGTCCGATGGAGGCAATCAGAAAATTGATCAGCGATGAACAGGGTCTGGAAACGGTGGAATACGCCATCATCACCGGGCTGATCGTGGCCGCCACGATCACGGCGATCGGCCTGCTGGGCGCCTGGGTGACGCGGCAGTTCGAGTCGGTCAACGACAGCGTCGGCGCCTGACGTGCCGCGATGTGGTTGACGCTGTGGACACAAGGCGATCCCGCCGTCCAGTGGGCGGTGGTGATCATCGCCTCGGCAGTTGGGGCCGCCTGTGATGTGCGAAGCAGGCGGCTTCCCAACTTGCTGACGGCGCCGGTGTTGATGGGCGCCCTGGCGTGGTCTTCATGGACCGCCGGCTGGAGCGGCTTGGGCGATTCGCTCTGTGCCTGCGCCCTGATGTCTCTGCCGTACCTGGCGCTGTTCTACCGCGGCGGCGGCGGCGGGGGCGACGCCAAGATGATGGGCGCCGTGGGCGCGTGGTTGGGTCTGGTCAATGCCATGGCGGCGCTGGCGGCGGTGGCGCTGTCCGGCGTCGCCATCGGCGTTGCCTATGCCTGGCGAAAACGCGCGCTGCGCCAGGTCGCCGGCCGCGCCGTCGTCACCGCGACCCAGCTCGTCCTGGCGACCGCCCCCGGCGAGATGACCGAGACCGCCCAGGGCGCGAAGCTGAAGATGCCGTACGGATTTGCGATTTTCGTCGGGGTCCTGGCAGCCGCCGGGGCCATGGCACTCTATCGATCTCGCGTTTAAGACAGGGAGACATATCATGAAGATGCCGATTGTCGTTTTGACCGTTGTCGGACTGCTGGCGGCCACCGGCGTGGCGATGCTGATGGCCAACGCCTCCTTCTTCAACAGCAAGAGCCAGGCCCCTGCGGACCAGGCGACGATCGTGGTGGCGGCTGAGCCGCTGACCGCCCGCACCGTCGTCACCGCAAAGATGATCCAGACCCGCACTGTCGCGGCGGCGGCGATGCCCAAAGACTCGCTGCGCGACCCGGTGCAGTTGGTCGGCCGCGTGCTGCTGGTGGCGATGGAGCCGGGACAGGCGTTCACTTCGGCGGTCTTCGCCCCGGAAGGGTCCGGAGCGCAGATGGCCGCGGCACTGCCCCAGGGCAAACGCGCCATGTCGTTCCCGGTGGTCGGGTCGTCGGGCCTGCGCGGGTTGCTCTACCCAGGCAGCGTCGTCGACGTGCTGGCCTCGATGTCTTATGACGTCAGCGGCGACGCCATGTCCGTCACGCTGCTGGAGGGCATCGAGGTGTTAGCCGTCGAGGCCAAGACCGTCTACGCCGGCGAAGAGGCCGCCGAGACCAAGACCGCCCGCACCGCCGGCGCCTCGCTGGACCGCATGACCGTCACGGTGCTCGTCGATGGGGAACAGGCCCAGCGCCTGCAACTGGCCATGAAGCACGGAACGCTCTCGCTGGCGCTGCGCAACCCGCTCGACGCCCAGAACGCCGGCGCCAAACCCACTCACCTGCTGACGATGCTGGGACGCAACCAGGCCAAGACTCCGCCGCCGGCGCAACCCGCCCCCACAAAGCCCGCTCCCGCTCCGGCCCCCGCTCCGGCTCCCGCCCCAGCCCCGACGTGGGAGACCACCGTGATCCAGGGCGGACAGGTGCAGAAGGTCAACTTTCCTGTCCAGCCTTAGCAGCAGAACAAACCGAGGACGAGGACCGGGTGGCATGGCGACACCAGTTTCATCGGGGTCGCCATGTTCGCTGATAAACGCAATGTCCTGTCCAGCCTTGGCAAAAGAAAAAGCCGACGACGAGGACGAGGACGACGAGGACGAAGAGAAGATTCTCCCCGTCTTCATCTTTGTTTTCATCCTCTTAATCCTCTTAATCCCCTCAATCCCGCACTCCCCGTCTCCGTCTTCGTTTCTAATCCTCTTAATCCTCTCAATCCGCGTAATCCCGCACTCCCCGTCTCCTCCCCGTCTCCGCACTCCCTGTCTCCGGTGATTATTCCGGCAGAATTGCCCCGGCGGCGGGATCGGCGGTCATATGATCCTGTAATCGAGTCAAACGCGGGCCAAAGGATCGCATGCCATGTCCATATCGCAGAAACGAAGAAAGAGGCGGGGTCTGAGTTGTGTCGAGATGGCGCTGGTGCTGCCGTTGCTGTTGTTGCTGACGTTCGGGATCATCGAGTACAGCATCCAGTTCTATGTCCGCGGCGAGATGACCAATGCCGCCCGCGAGGGGGCGCGGCGGCTGGCGGTCTACGACGCGACGGTCGAGCAGGCCCGGGCGGTGGCGCTGGCGCGCCTGTCGGGTCTCAATGGGAACTTCAGCGTCAGCGCCTCTCTGACGCCGCCGGGGGCGTCCGATCGCGATGCGACGGTCCGAATCAGCGTTCCAATGGGCGACATCACTTCCGGAATCATCGTTCCCACCGATGGCAAGACGCTGACAGCCGAGGTCACGATGCGCCGCGAGGACGATTAGAAAGGAGAAATGTGCTGTGAGCACCTCATATCGACGGGGGGGGCTTCGGTGCCGGCGAGGAAGCGTGCTGGTGTGGACGACGATGGTTCTGTTCCTGGTGCTGGGGGCGGCCGCACTGGCCATTGACGCGGCGCATGCGCGGTACGTCAAGGTGCAGTTGGATGCGGCGGTAGATTCGGCGGCCCTTGCGGCGGCCAGCGGTCTGCCCGCCGGTCAGAGCGAAGCGCGGCGTCGGGCCAAGGCGTATGCCGCCCGCAATATTGTGGCGGGCCAGCCGGTTCTGCTGTCCGACGGCGATATCGACATCGGCGTGTGGGATTCGCTGACGCGGACGTTCACATCGGGCGGCGCGCATGGAACGGCGATGGCGATCCGCGTGCGCGCCAATCGCCAGGTCAACTACGGTTTTGGCAGAATCCTGGGGATTCCTGAAGGGCAAGTCGTCTCGACCGGCACCGGGGTGTTCCGCTCGCGCGACATCGTGCTGGTTCTGGATTATTCCGCTTCCATGAATGACGACAGCGAACTGACGCACGTTCAGCGGCTGGGTCTTTACGCCATCCGCAAGAACCTCCAGGAGATCTGGATGGACCTGGGGTCGCCGCAGTACGGCAGGATGACCTTCGACCCGGTGCTCATCACCTCCACCAGCACGTCGACCATCCTCTCGCAGTTGGGCCTGACCAACGTCCCATACCCGTATCCCTCAGGGAACTGGACGACCTATGTCAACTATGTCAAGAACGACTCGGTCCTCCAGCAGACCGGTTTCGCCAAACGCTACGGATATCTCACGCTGATCAACTACTGGCTGGCGGAGATGCCCATGGCCGACGAGACGCCGGACCTGTGGAAGACGCACGAACAGCCGCTGACGGCAGTCAAGGACGCGGTGACGGTATTCCTGAACTACCTGCGCCAGGTGCACACGCTGGATCAGGCCGCCCTGGTCGCCTACACCAGCGCCGCCGGCGGGGCGAGCATCGAGGTGCCGCTGACGCGCGACACGAACCTGGTGGAAAACCGTTCGCGCCACATGCAGGCCGGGCACTACCATCACTACACCAATATCGCCTCGGGGATCGAGTCCGGGCGCGACGAACTCCAGGCGCACGGGCGCGGAGCTTCGCTCAAGATGCTCGTGCTGCTGTCCGACGGAAACGCCAATTGGCTCAATGGCATGAACAATCCTGCCGCGGCGCGACGGGCGACGCTCACGCAGGCCCGCCTCGCTGCCGACGACGCATTCCCCATCGTCACGATCAGCCTGGGGTCAGACTCCGATGTCAGTCTGATGCAGGAGGTCGCCGACATCACCTCGGGGGTACACTACCACGTCAAAACCGACGACAGCCTGGAAGACACCCAGGCCCAATTGATCGAGGTGTTTTCCGCCATCGCCGGACACCGGGCCCTGCGCCTGGTGGAGTAGACCCCGATGGACCCAGGGATGGAGAGTGCAGGATTTGACGGATGCCAAGCAGTTGTCAGCTTCGCCGGGCTTGTCGCTGCTGATCCGAGTTTGGGTGCTTTTTGGGTGCTTTTACGGTGCATTTTTGAGGGGGTTAGCCCGTAAACTGCATGAACCGCAGAGATCGCAGAGTACGCAGAGAAGCAAATGGCTCAAAACAAGACCATCTAGAGCATCTAGCGATCATCTGTAGCGTATCCGCAGCTACGGAAGTAGCCTTGGCACTCCTCCGCGCTCACGGCCCTGAGAGCTTGGCCGATCACACCAATGAGTTCCTCCAACGTACGCCCGG
>JBDKTA010000063.1 GCA_039680605.1 Planctomycetaceae bacterium
CAGACCTGCCATCGCGGCCTATCGCCCGGACTTCTCCCGCGGTCTACTCTCAACTTTCTACTCTCTGGCAGTCGTAACAGGTTGCAGATATATAAGCTGCGGTGTGCCAGAAAAGAATGTCGCTCACGAAGCGATCATCTTCTTTCTGCGCTTCTCGTCAGCCTCTTGAAGCCTCCAGCAGGGTCCGATAGAAATATGGGAACGTTTTCAGAAAGTCCAAGACACGGACGCCCGCGAGGCGGATAATACGATAGGTTATCGCCAAAGGAGTTCTCGACATGAGACCCGCACACCGCAGCCCTTCGCAGGGGATGACGTTGACGGAGTTGCTTATCGTAGTGGCCGTCATCGCGATACTGGTGACGCTACTGATTCCCGCCGGCGGGGCGTTCCTGGACCGCGTGGCCGATACGCGGTGCAAGTCCAACCTCAACAATATCTCGCAGGCCCTGCACGTTGGCGCCAAGGGCGTTCCGGCCGTGGCCAACTGGACATCGACCGTGGTGGCCAACGCCACGCCGGCAGTTCTGGCCTGCCCCAAGGGCGGCGACCGCTACACGTTCCAGGCCCCGGGCGAGCCGGGAGCCCCGCCGCCGGCGCAGGTTCCGCTGTCGGTTACCGCCACCGGCGGCACCCAGATGATCGCCACGCAGACCTACCTGAGCACGTACAGCGGCACCAAGTCGTTCATCTTTCCCGAGCGCAAGAACGTGACCCTGGCGGCGAACCTGGCCGTGGCGTTCACCGACGTCGATTTCGAATCGCGGATGGACTACATCCAGGCCAACAAGATCGTGCCGGCCGGCACGAAGGTCGACAGCTACTTCATGTACTACTGCGACCCGTGGGCGCCGTGGGGCCCGCACTGGGCCGACCGCCCGGCGACGATCAAGGTCGCCGGCGGCAAGGTCATTGGGATCATCGCCGGCGATTACGTCGCGGCCGCTCTCTATGCCAGCGATCCCATCGTGGGCAACCCGACGACCAATTACAGTTCCTATTATTGGGGATCGTGGATCAGCCTCAACGGCGACGACGCCCTGCGCCTCAGCAACAGCGGCACTGAACTGGAGATCGTCTCGACGGGCTGCTGGGGCGGATACATCGACAACTGGCGAATTCTGGTGACCGAAGTGCCCGCCAGCGGCGGCGGGGGCGGGCCTGTCATGGTCGATTGGCCCGGCAACTACGGTATGAACAACCAGGTGCCCGAAGGTTCGAGCGTACGCCCGGAACAACTGGTCGTGACCGACTACGACTCGGCCGTCATCGATCCCGACGGCAACCATCAGGACATCCTGAACACGATCGTCGACGAGGAACGCCTGCGTCACAGCGGCAAAATGAACGCCCTGATGGGCTGCGGCGCCGTGCGGGCGGTGACCGTCGAAGAACTTCAAAGCACGTCAGAATTGTGGAAGCCCTGATCGGCTTTGACATAGAAAAAACCGACGACGAGGACGAGGACGACGACGAGGACGAGTCGGGTGGCATGGCGACACGCGTTGTTGTTTCTGGCGGGTCGCCATGTTCGCGAATCACGGTCAGGGACATGGCGGGTGAGAAACGCCCGCCATGGCAACCATCCCTCCCTTCATCCACCCATCCATCCATCCATGCATGCATCCAACCTTCGCTACTCCGTCACCCGTCCGGGGGAAGATCCGATCGGTGGGGCGGGCGTGCGCTCGCCTTTGATCCTGCGGATGGACGCTTGTGCGACTTGGCCGGCCCTGCCGCCTTTTTTGGCGGCCTCTTCAAGCGCCGGCAGTGCCCCCGTGGCGCGAGGCCCCAGGAATCCCAGCAGGAAGGCCGACTGCCCACGGTCGGCCTCGACCGGGCTGGTCAGGGCCTCGGTCAGCGGCGCCAGGTCGGGCACCGCGTCCGGGTCGATCAGCACCTGCGCGAAGGCCGCGGCGATCTGCACCTGGCGGTCGGGGTCTTTCTTGGCGGTCTTGACGTCCTCCAAGACCGGTTTGGCCGCCGGTCCCATCTGCGAGAGCGTGATGGCGATCGCGCGGCGGACCTCCGGCTCGGGGTGCTTCAGAGCCGCGCTCAGTTGAGGCAGCGCCTCGACGGCCAGGCGGTTCTCCGCGATCGCCCGCGCGCCCTTGATCGCCGTCGGGACGTCGCGCGACTGCGTCTGCTCCACCGCCCGGCGAAGCTTGTTGCGCGATACGCGGTCTTCCTTGTTCTCACAGCCGCCGGCAGCGATTGCCAGCAGACTGACCGTCAACATGATCCAGTGCCTGAGCATGCGGCGCCACTCCCGCAGATATCATACGCGTCCGATTGGCCATAGGCGAGCGAGAAGTGACGCCGCATCGAAAACCCTCCCCGCGTGTGGGCTCTGCCCGTGCTCGACCCAGCCTCCGGCACTACTGGTCAGCCCAAGTCCATGCAAGGAATACTCACCCCACCTGGGGAATCCGGGGGTTACACTGGCGAACGCTCATTCCAGGGAGAACCGCGTGATCAAGAAAGCAACGTTGGCGTTGGCGGCTCTTGTGCTGATGTTTTTGTCGGCCTCGCCCGCCAGGGCGGAGAGCTGGACGTTCGTCGTGATGTCCGACAGCCAAGGCTCCGCCGGCGACAGCACCGGCGGCGTAGCGACACGAACGCTGGGCATCGTCATCAATGACATCGTCAAGAACGTCAAGCCCGAGTTGATCATGGTCACGGGCGATCTGGTGCAAGGCGCCGGCACGGCCGCGGAACTCGAGGGGCAGTTGATGCTTTTTCGCAAGACGATGGCGCCGGCGTACGACGCGAAGATTCCCGTGTACGCGATCCGCGGCAGCCACGACACCGGGCCTAACGAGACCCGCCCCTGGGCCGGCGGCGTGTGGAACAAGGTCTTTGCCGGTCCCTATGCCATGCCCGGCAACGGCCCTGCCGACGAGAAGGGTCTGACATATTCCTTCACGCACAAGAACGCGTTCTTTCTATGCATCGACGGGTACAAGACGCCCAACACGATGGATCTGACGATCGACCAGACGTGGGTCGACGCGCAGCTGGCAGCAAATAAGCAGCCGCACGTGCTGGCCTTTCAGCACACGCAGATCAAGAAGGTCACCGTGACTTCAAAGCTCATCGACAAGGAAGGCAAGACGCGCACCGACTATGTGCTGACCTTCACCGCCGGCGCCAAGCCCCAGCCGCAGGCGGCCCCTGCGGCGGCGGCGGCCGATAAGGTTCGCGTGGCGGTCCTGGGCGACAGTCTCTCGACGGACAAGCGTTGGCCCCCGGCGCTGGCCAAACACCTCGGCGAAGGATACGACGTGAAGTGCTTCGCCTCCGGCGGAGCGACGCTGCTGCGGAACATGGATCCGCGGAATGTCTGGCGCCGCCGCGAAGCGTCCCACGCACGGGAGTTCCGCGCGGACGTGGTGCTGATGATGTTCGGCGCGATCGAGGGCAGGCCCAAGGGATGGCCGGGCGATAAGGCGGGCTTCATCGCCGGGTACAAGGACCTGATCAAGATGTTCCAGGACCCCGCCGGCAAGCGGAAGATATACCTGCTGCTGCCCCCGGCGGCAAAACGCGACTCGTTCGGCGGCGACACGGCTTTCTTTCGCAGGGAAGTCGTACCGGTGATCCAGCAGATCGCCAAAGACATGAACGTTGGGTGCATAGATACGCACACGCCCTTCATCGGCCGCAAAGACGCCAACGAAGATTGGGACGGCCTGCATCCAACCGCCGTCGGCAACGAGATCATCGCCCGCACCGTCGCCAATGAGCTCACCGGCAGTACGCTGGCCCTTCCCGAAAGGCCCAAGGAGCCCACCGCGGAGGAACTGGCCGCCGAGCAGGCGCGACTGGCCGTCAAGGCCGCCCACGTGGTGACGCTGAAACCGGGCGATACGGTGGAGTTGACGCCGGCCGCCGTGGCCGACCCCAAGGGCGACGGCCCCGACGGCAAGGGCAACACCGAGGACGACACGTGGGGGTTCTGGTTCGGACTGATCTTCGGCGGCCATCACCGACTGACGCTGCCGACGGCGACGCTGTCTGCCAATCAGCGCGCCAACGGCATCGTCGACCTCAACTCCGCCGCCGGGCACCAGAAGAAAGTCACCGGCCCCGTTGCCGGCGAGCTGCCCAACCCGAATCAGACCAACGGCTGGATCTTCAACACAGACTGGAACGGAAAGTTCGAAGGCTTCTGGGGCGACCTGAAAGCCCCTCAGATCCTCGCCCACCCGTACGTCGAGAAGAGCAGCCACTCCTCAGTGTCGGTGACATTCCGCGTTGCGGCAGAGGGCACGTATGACATCGCCGGCAAGATCACGGACCTGCAGGTTTTCAAGGCGCCCAAGCATGACGGCGTGAGCTGGATCGTCGAGGTGGCGGCAGAACGCGTGGGCCAGTCGGTTCCAGAGCCGCGAGCGGTGCTCGGCAAGGGCGGCCCGGTGGGCGACAAGGTCGGCCCCGACAGCGCCGCGTTCGAAGTCAAAGCCGCTCCGTGCAAAAAGGGCGACCTGATCCGCCTGGTCATCAGCCCCAACGACTGGTGGGGCACGGATCTGACTCGCATCGACTACTTCCGCATCACCCGCGTCAAGTAGCGTCAAGTGGCGGCCTTGGACAGAGGCCATATGGGAAAGGCAAATCGATGAAGACGTACCTGAAAGAGCAACGTGGACGCATGCGCTTGGGCAACGGTAAGGTCGAACTGGTGATCGACCGCGCGAGCGGCTACTTCATAGAAATCCTGAACAGGAAGACCGGCCTGAGCCACAAGCTGCCCGGGACCGGCTCATGGCCTTTC
Source organism: Planctomycetaceae bacterium (assembly GCA_039680605.1). Classification (NCBI taxonomy): domain Bacteria; kingdom Pseudomonadati; phylum Planctomycetota; class Planctomycetia; order Planctomycetales; family Planctomycetaceae; species Planctomycetaceae bacterium. The sequence continues at coordinate 4,778 of JBDKTA010000063.1, forward strand.
GAGCTGACGCTGGGCCACGACTGGTGCCCGGACTTTCTGCGAGTCAGTATGCCCGTCGGGGGGAAGGGCATGCAGGCCATGCGTTACACGATCATGGGCGCCCGCGGCGGCAAGACGTTGCGGATGACCTACGCGAATCTTGTAACGGTGGCGGGCAACCGCACCGGCGTGCGCCTGGCGGTCCGGATCACGTTGGCCGACGACGCCGAGCATTTCCTCATTCGTGCATGCCTGACCAATGGCTCGCCCTACCGCGTGACAAAGCTGGCCTGCGGCGGCGGCGAGCTTGTAGCGGCCGCATCGCGCGATGCTGAAACGCTGGCCGTGCCGACGTGGTCGTATGGGCAGGTCTGGCCAAATCCACATGGGCATTTCACGCAACCTGCGACGTTCGGGTATCCGCTCTTTGGAACGCACTGCGGGCTGGACTGCGGTTGGATGGACCTCTACGGTCCGGCCGGCGGAATCGGCGTGGGCTACCTGAATCGCCAGGGCATGACCATGCTCTTTAACGTTCAGCAGGCAGGCGGGGGAATGCACGTCAACTGGCAGATGTTCAACCTTGCCGAGCATCCATTGCGGTTTGGTTCTGTGGGATGCGTGTGCGGGCTGGAGTCGGGCGCGTCTTTTGAGACCGACGCGTGGATCGTCGCCCCGCACGAGGGAGACTGGCACCGGATGGCGGACATCTATCGCCGCGAGTATGAGCAGGCCTTCCGCGGCGATTACAGGACCTGGGTGCAGACGTCGCCGGCGGTTCGCAAGATGGATTTCTTCGTGACGTCCGCCCTTGACAAGAAGACCTTCGCCGACGTGCCGCAAGGCATACGGCGCTACGCCAAAGAGATCGGACTTCTACCGGAGAATATGGGCCTGCTGCTGTGGGGCTCCGGTGCGAACTTCCCCAACTTCATGCCCGACCACCTGCCCTGCAAGAAGTCCCTGGGCGGCGACGCCGGGGCCGCCGCCATGTGCAGCGAGCTGCGGGGAATGGGGATGACGGGCATATGCTTCTATGCGCACCTGTTCTACAACCATCCCAAAGCCCGCGACTACGTGGCTCAGGCGGACACCGGCTGCGACACGCAAAACGCCAACTGGCTGGAAATCGGCAATGTGGCCTGCCCCGACTGCAAAGCCTGGCAGAAGCTGTGGGTCGAGAAGTACGCCGCCGGTTATGCAGCCCTTGGCGGCGGCGGGGTGACCCTGGACCAGGGACCGACGCAGTACCTGGTCTGCCCACGGGATGATCACCCGCACGGTTCCGACAGCGTCAAGCGCCTCTGCGCTCACGTCAACGGCATCGACCGGATGATCCGCGAGATTCGCGAGACCTTCGGCCCTGACGGGGGCATGGTAACCACTGAGGTCGGCAGTGACATACAGACACGCAACGCCGACCTCTGGCAGTCGGCCGGGATGGGCTTTTATTCGCCGGGAGGGCTGCCTCGACGCGAGATCGTGCGCTACAGCGTTCCCTACCGCCCTGCGATTCTCGGCGAGGACATCGCACGCCTGCTGGCGCCAGAACTCGTCAACGAGGCCTTGATCAATGGTTTCGTGGCGTATCTGGGCGTCCAGATGCTCACCGAGACGAGTATCGACGGCCGCGGCCGCGGACCGCTTCAGCGCGCCCTGCGGCAGTTTGCCAAGTTGCGCCGTGCCATGCGCGACGGCAGAGCCCCGGGCTATCCTGAGGGTTTTCGCGACAGGGAGGGGCTGAAGATTTCAAACGCCGCCATTGCTGCCCGCAGCTACCGCGGCGCCAAAGGCATAACGGTGGTATACTGCGCCGGCAAAGCGGCAAAAGGCACCATAACGGTCGATCCCTCGGCGCTGGGCTTTCCCCACCTGCCGCGACGGATCATCCGCCTGGATTTGGCCGCCGGCGAGGGCGGCTACGAGGCATTGGGCTGTGATGGCAAGGGATGAGACAAGGGATATTCGCCATGGCGACCGACAAAGTCCGATGGGAAGAGATGCTGCGGGAGGTTGGGTAATGCGGAACTCCGTAGTTGCAGCGACTGCACTTTGGGCTATAGGGCTGACAACATCATTCAGCAACGGGATATCCGCTGCGTCGCCCGCGTCACAGCCGAGTTCCGCTGCGGCTGATCTGGTTAGCTGCAGTTATGACATCTCCGAACTGCTTCAGGAATCGCCGGACTACGCGCTGCAACGGGCGCAGTGGCCGCCACCGAGCACGCAGCCCAAAACTGGGATTTACCTCATCAGCGGCGGGGGATGGGGCTATCGCGGCGAGGAGAGGCCAACCTTGGCCTCCATCATGGCAAAGCGAGCCGCTCCTCTGGTCCAAGAGCTGCGCAGCATCGATGAGTCCTCCTGGATGCCTGGCGGGCGTGGTCAAATCATATACAAAGATTGCACGCTGCAGGTCCTTCAGACAAAGGGAATTCAGGCTTTAATCGCCGCACGTCTCGAGCAATGGTGGGCACAATCGCCCCGTTCTTGCCAGCTCGCCGTTGAAGCTGTCTGGTTTATGGTCCCCGAAAAGGAGGATCAAGTCCTGCGCCGGCAGGCTGCAAAAGCGGCGACATCGCAGCCTGCGGATGTGGCGATGGTGCTAGATACCCAGCCGGCGCGTGAAGCACTGCGGGCGCTTCAGACGGCACAGGAAAGCCGGAAGGTCGGCAGTAGACAAAGGGTCTTCTGGAAGGATCGCTGGGGGAACCTTGACAACACTCTGGGTGTCCGAGCGACTACCTCGGCCGACGGCAAGAGCATCTCGGCCACATTGAACATTCAGCTGCCACTAGATAAGGAAAAGGGATTGCTTCAGCCAGGGGACTTTTGCGAGCGGGCTGAGGCGCCGGACCTGCGAGTGAGCCTTCAATCCGGCCAAAGCATCTACTGGATAGTTCCCGTGACCACATATCGGCTGGAAGCGCCAAAGACGCAGCCGGCATCCACCGGGGCGGTGGCATATTTGAGACCGCTGCCGCAGATCGCTGCGCCCAAACACTACCTGCATGTTCTTGTGCATCTGGAGGCCCTTCCGGCGGCGAAGGAGCATGTGGGGATGGGGGGAATTGCGCCGTACACCATGGATCGGGAGGAAAAGGAGTTCCTTGCTCAAGCGCTGAAAGATCCCAAGCCCGACAAGGGTGATCCCTTGGACAGGTCCAGCCTTCACACCGCCGCCGAACGTGGGTATGTCGGCGTGGTAAAAGCGCTGGCTGACCGCGGCGCGAATATTGACGCAGCACAGCCTTCGATGACGCTGAACTGGGGCGGCTACACGCCGCTATTCCTGGCGGCCCAGAAAGGGCATCTTGAGGTTGCCAAGTTCCTGGTCCGACGCGGCGCTGACGTGGAAGGATATCGGTTGACGCCGCTGTCCGGCGCGGCAGAGTGCGGAAACCTTGAACTGGCACGATACCTCATCCGCCATGGCGCACGGGTGGACAGCGAACATTGTTCCGCCGTTCGCCCTGCCGCGGAACAGGGACACGAGGAAATGGTGAAACTCCTGGTTGAAGCGGGCGCTGCCAGGCTTGACGGCGCTTTGACGGCCGCCCGAGCCAATCCCATCCTCTTTCAGTACCTGTTGGACCATGGAGCCAATATCCGCCAAAGCGATTGCCTGGCAGTCGAACTGTCGCAGGAGAAATACGACCAGGACGTAGTGTTCTTCTTACTCAGCGGAGGAGCCAGACTCACCGAGAGTCAAGCCGGTAAAGTGCTCACAGCGCTGGCCGATGCCGGCAACAGAGATATGATCCAGACGCTTCTGAAGAACGGCGCCAGACTCGATGCCAGGCGCTGGACTGATAGGCCATTGTTAATGTGTGGCACACTCTCGGCTGCCAGACTCCTGGTGGAACTTGGATCAGACATCCACTGTCCTGATGAGAATGGGTGGACGCCGCTGCATCATGCAGTCATGCGACCGACAACCGAACTGGCCGAGTTCTTCATTTCCAAGGGGGCCCGTGTCAACGACATGGATGAAAAAGGGCAGACGCCCCTTTTCTACGTACACCGACGGGAGATGGCCATGCTGCTCATCTCCAAAGGGGCAAAGGTTAACCATCGGGACCACGAAGGGCAAAGTGCCCTTCACGTGCTGGCTCAGAACGTGGCGCGGAAGGAGGATCTTCCTCGCGCCGAGCTCGCCGTCGAGTTGATCAAGGCCGGGGCCGAGGTGAACGCTCTGGACAACGACGGCTGGACGCCGTTGTGCTTCGCCGCCTTTTATGGCAGCTCGCCCATTTCCAAGGCGTTGCTGGCCAAAGGCGCGGATGTACGCTTGGCCCCCAAAGGCGGGGACTACTGCGGCCTGCTTGGACTTGCCGCCCACGGGGATGCACCAGGCCTGATCGAACTGCTGCTTGAGAAAGGCGCCGATCCGTCACGGATTGACAAGAACGGGAAGACGCTGCTGTTTCATGTGCATACAGCCGGCGAGGCCAAACTGCTGCTTGATCGCAGAGTGGACATTAATGCCCGCGATAAGACCGGCGCCACCGCATTGCACGAAGCCAGATTGCCGGTCATGGAGGTGCTGCTGGCGGCAGGGGCCGATCCAAATGCGCGTGACAACCAGAAATGTACACCGATGCATACGGCTGCCGCTTCGCTGTACGATCAACAGCGAGTTTTGACCTTGCACAAGCACGGCGGGAAGTTCGACGTGCGGGAGGAGTCGGGCAAGACGCCCCTGCACCTCGCAGCGGCCGTCATAGACACAGATATTTTCCGGGCTGACAGAAAGCCTGGGCCTGTAGCACAATTACTTTCCGTAGGTGCAGACGTAAACGCACGTGATTCCCTGGGCAGAACGCCGCTGCACTATGCCAGCGCACAAGCAGTGGCCCCGCTGTTGGCCGCCAAGGCTGATATCAACGCTCGCGACAACAACGGCCAGACCCCCCTTCATACTGCTCTTGATCGTTATGATACGATTCAGACGTTGATGGACGCCGGAGCCGACTGGAAACTGAAGGACAATCAGGGCAAGACAGTGCTGGATCTGGCAACCGCCGCCGCCCAGGACGGCAAAGGGCTGGCCAATCTGCCGGATCTGATTCGACTCTGGTCCACCGGCAAGGTGACTCCCTTGCAGCAACGCTAGGAGAGTTGGTTAAGCCCCCACCTTCCGGCGCCGCGCCGACCGGGGTAGAATATGTGGTCTGCGGTCCAGATTTTCTGCACAAATGGTGAATTGTTGAGATGCGACGCGGCGAGGGGCGAGCCCCGCCGCTAACGGATCTGTTGCTGCGTTGGGTTGCGGTGCCTTGGTAGAGTATGTATAACTTATTGTAGAGTAAAGAATTAACACCACGCCAAGCGGAGCTTCGATATAAGCCGTGTTGGCGTAAATGGTTATGTCCGTGGGAGCGACGACTTTATGGCGTGACGGGGGGGGCGGAAGGGTGGCTTCCCCGCAAATCGCTGTGAAAAGTACAACAAAGTGCAAGGAAGTGGAATTGCGGTATGGAGCGTACCGCTTTCGGGCCTGGCAAAGACCCTTGCGACACAGAGACGCAGAGAAAACAGTGACGGGAAAGGCTTTTTAGTTCTTCTTCAATACAGTTGCTTTTCTCTGTTTTCTCTGCGCCTCTGTGTCGCATATTCCCGGGCTTCTGTCCGTGCTGCTGGCGCATGCAAATTTGGAAATTGGAAATCGGATGAGGATTTGTTATCCTTCTGCGCTCGATTGCCCTGACAGCCAGAATCGATGGGAGAGACGCCGTGAGCGATGAACTGACCTACGCCCTGATCACGCCCTACAGCCTGCTCAAGAGCCGCACCGGCGGGATCATCAGCCGCCTGCTGGCCAACGCCCAGCTCGAGCTGGTCGCCACCCGCATGTACGTGTTCTCCGACGCCTTTGTCGACGCGTATAAAGAGATCATCTGTCCCGACGACACGCCGGCGGACTTCGCCCAGGCCTGGCGGCGGTACCTCGACGAAAACCTGCGCCGGCGGAACCAGTGGGGCCACGTGCCCCGCTGCATGCTGCTGCTGTTCCGCGGCGCCAACGCCGTGCGGCACCTCAAGGATGACGTCATCGGCAGCTTCACCGACCAGCCCGTCGGAAACACCATCCGCGGCACGTATGGCGACCTGATCCGCAACAAGGACGGATCGATCCGCCACTTCGAGCCGGCAGTCATCGCCTGCCCTTCGCCGGCGATGGCCGCGGCGCATCTGAAACTGCTGGCCGATTTCGCCGTCAGCGACGGCGGCCTGCTGACCAACCTCATCCAGTATGAACAGCCGCCGCAGGTCTCGCTGGTGATGCTCAAGCCCGACAACTTCTACACCCGCTCGCGCCGCCCGGGATACATCATCGACACGTTCAGCCTGACGGGTCTGCGCATCGTGGCGGCCAAGCTCTTCAACATGACCGTCGCCCAGGGCGAAGAGTTCTACGGGCCTCTCAAGGAGATCTTCGTCAGCAAGCTCAAGTTCCTGGTGACGAGGGCGGTGACGCAGCGCCTGTCCGGGGCGTTCGACTTCGAGGTCACCGAGGCCGACGCCGAGGTGCTGGCCAACCACCTCGCCCAGCGCAACGCCGAAACCGAGTTCAACAAGATCGTCGAGTACATGACCGGCGTGAACCCCATCACGGTCAGTCCGGACGAAAAGGCGGCCGCCAGCCGCACCAAGTGCCTGGCGCTGCTGTACGAAGGACCGCGGGCGATCGATTCGATCCGCGAGGTGCTGGGCTCGACCGATCCGAGCAAGGCCCAGCCGGGAACGGTCCGCAGCGACTTCGGTCGCGACCTGATGCGCAACGGCGCCCACGCCAGCGATTCGCCGGAAAGCGCCCTGCGCGAGCGAAAGATCGTCGGCCTGGCGCAGCGCGACCAGAAAGCCTGCGACGTCAGCGATATCATTAATGCGTATCTTTCGACGAAATAGGCTATAAGTTACAGAGGCCCGTACAACCTGCCACAGAGGCACAGAGGCCACTGAGGTAGAAGCAAGAAGCAACAGGCGTGGAGTTTTGTTTCTTATCTCTGAGCCCTCTGTGCCTCTGTGGTGAGTTTTACTTGGAGCAACGTTGTGAGCCTGCAGATTGAATGCGTCATCCTGGGTCCTCTCAAGACCAACACGTACCTGCTGGAATCGCAGGGGCAGTGGGCGGTGGTGGACCCGGCCATGGGCGCCGGCGGGCTGCCCGCGCTGCTTCAGAAGCGCGGCGCCGACGTGTCGATGATCCTGCTGACGCACGGGCACGGCGACCACATCGGCGGCGTCGGCGAGCTCAAGCAGGTCTGGCCGCGGGCACTGTGCTATTGCCCCGCGGCCGATGCGGACATGCTCGACGACCCGGATCGCAATCTCTCGGGCGTCTTCGGTCTGGCCATTACCTCTCCGCCGGCCGACGAACTTCTGAATGCCCCGGCCGTATTGACTTTGGGCGACACAACCTGGCATGTGCTAGACACTTCGGGGCATTCGCCGGGCGGCGTGTCGTTTTATAATCCCCAGGAGGGGTTGGTGCTGGCGGGCGATTCGTTGTTTTATGACGGGATCGGCCGCACCGGGTTCCGCGGCGGTGACCAGCAGCGGTTGCTGCGGAACGTGCGGGCGCAGTTGATGACGCTGCCGGACGAGACGCGCGTGTTGGCCGGGCATGGTCCGGAGACGACGATCGGGCGCGAGAGGAGCAAGAATCGGTTCCTGTCCGAGGCGGCGGCGGACCGATTGTAGGGATGTGTGGTTGGCCCGCGAGATTCACATTGACAGTGGCAGGCGGCGTCGGTAAAAGAACAGATGAAAGCTAGATGAGATTCGGTCGACCAGCCTTTTCATATATATCATCCAGCGGTCATCTCGGGCAGGTCGGGCGGAGAATCCGTGGTTGCGGCCCCCGCGCAAGGGGGTCCGATCTGGATATCCACCCGGTCCTACGTCTCTCCGGAATGGAGAGGGGCTATTAGTGGCATCCATACAAATTATCCAGGGTCCTGACCGCGGCAAGACACTCGACCTGCGAGAGGGCGAGAACATCCTCGGCCGCCAGAGCGGTTCGCTCGAACTGACCGACAGCACGGTATCGCGCCGGCACTTCATGCTCAGCCGCCAGGCGGGGCGATGGGTGCTGACGGACCTGGGCAGCGCCAACGGAACGTACCTCAACGGCGTCAAGCTCTCCAAGCCTGCGCCGCTCAACCGCGGCGACCAGATCCGCTGCGGCGGGTCGCTGCTGGTGTTCGTCGACGTCGATAGCCGCGTGGCGCGAAGCGGGTCGGTCGTCGACGTGGACGAGAACGGAAATCTCGTCGAGGCCAACATCGTCGCCACGCTGCCCTCGAATGAAGACTCGGTCATCATCCCGACGCCCGAGGCCGGCGCCACCGCCATCGACAACCTGCGGTTCCTCTACGAACTCATTCGCGAGCAGGGGACGGTCTTCGACGTCGACCAGTTGCTCGACCATATCCTCGGCCGAATCTTCGACATCCTGCCCGCCGACCGCGGCTTCACCATGCTGATCTCCGATGAGGGCAAGCTGAACCTCAAGAGTTCCCGCTTCGCCAAAGGCGTGGCCGACGAGACGCCGCCGATCTCGCGCACGATCATCAACGAGGTGCTCAACAATCAACTGGGCGTGCTGAGCACCAACGCGATGTCGGACAAGCGGTTCGCCGCCGGAAAGAGCGTACACAATTATGGCATCCGCTCGGCGGTCTGCGTGCCCATCAAGGGGCGCGACAAGATCCTGGGCATCATCCACCTCGACTGCAGCCTCTCCGAGCACACGTACTCGACCGAGCAGCTCCGCCTGCTGACGGCCATCGGGTACCAGACCGGTCTGGCGGTGGACAACATCCGCCTGCACCTGGCCAACGTGCAGCAGGAGCGGTTGGCCGCCGCCGGCGAGACGGTGGCGGTTTTGAGCCACCACATCAAAAACATCCTGCAGGCGCTGGGGGCCGGCACGGACGTGGTGGAGATGGCGCTGAACGCCAACAACATCGCCAAGGCCAAGAGCGCCTGGCCGATCGTGCAGCGCAATCTAGGGCGTATCAACGGGTTCATCCTGAACATGTTGGCCTTCAGCAAAGACCGCGAGCCGCTGATGGTCAAGACCGACGTCAACGAAGTGCTCGAGGATTGCGTGTCGCTGGTCTCGGCGGCCGCGGACGAGCGCGGCGTGGCGGTGGTGACGGAACTGGGCGAGAACCTGCCGATGATTCCGGCCGACGCCGACGGGCTGCGCCAGGCTCTGCTGAATCTGGTCAACAACGCCATGGACGCCGTCCGCGACAACGCGGGGATCATCACCCTCAAGAGCCGCTACGAAAAGACCGAGGGCAGCGTGATGCTGACGGTGATCGACAACGGCGCGGGCATTTCGCCCGAGCAGATGGACAAGATCTTCAACCCCTTCTACAGCGGCAAAGGGCAGCGCGGCACGGGCCTGGGCCTGGCCGTGGCACGTAAGATCGTCAACGAGCACCACGGAAAGATCGACGTCGATAGCACCCCCGGCGAGGGTACCAGCTTCGCCATCACCTTGCCCGTCAGCCGCCCGGCCATGGAAACCACCTCCGCCCCCGCCATCCCGGGGCGGTAAAACTTACCACAGAGACACAGAGGGCTCTGAGGTAAAACAAGACCGGGGAAAGGACACAAAGGACGGCAAGGACTGCAAAGACAAAAGCTCTTGTCCTGGTTTTTCTTTCTTCTTCCCAATCCTCTTAATCATTTCCCAATCCGGTAATCCCGCACTCCCCGTCCCTGAGCCGGAAAAGAAACAACCGACGACGAGGACGAGGACGACGACGAGGACGAAGAACCCATAGTCCCATGCGTCTCTCTTTCCCAATCCTCTTAATCATTTCCCAATCCGCGTAATCCCGCACTCCCCGTCCCCGTTCGGTTTTTGGTTTTTTCCTCTGCGCCCTCTGTGTCTCTGTGGTAAGTTTTTATCTGTATTCCATCCCGAAAGGACTCCCATGCAGTACCGTCGCTTTGGCCGGACCGAGTTGCAGATGCCGCTGATCACTTGCGGCGGAATGCGGTTTCAATTCCAGTGGCAGGACCTGCCGCTGTCCGACGTCCCCGCCGACAACCAGAACAACATGGCCGCCTGCGTCCAGCGGGCGTTCGAACTGGGTATCAACCACTTCGAGACCGCCCGCGGTTACGGCTCCAGCGAGCGACAGCTCGGGCTGATCCTGCCCAAGCTGCCGCGCGACGCCATTATCGTCCAGACCAAGATCGCCCCCGAGGACGACCCCGCCGTCTTTGTCGCCAACTTCGAGGAATCGCTGCGACGGCTGAACCTCGATTGCGTCGACCTGCTGGCGTTGCACGGGATCAACGACGAACAGGTGCTGCACCAGGCCGTGCGACCCGGCGGGTGCCTGGCGGCCGCCCGGAAGATTCAGGCCGCCGGCAAGGCCAAACACATCGGCTTCTCGACGCACGGGCCTGCCGACGTGATCGTTGCGGCCATCGAGCACGAGGGCGACGGCGGGTTCGACTACGTCAACCTGCACTGGTTCTATATCCAGCAGTGGAACTGGCCGGCGATCGAGGCCGCCACCCGGCGCGACATGGGCGTGTTCGTCATCAGCCCCGTCGACAAGGGCGGCAAGCTCTACGAGCCCCCGCAGCGCCTGGTCGACCTGTGCCAGCCGCTTCACCCGATCGTCTTCAACGACCTGTTCTGCCTGTCGCACCGGCAGGTACACACCCTGAGCATCGGCGTGTCGCGCCCGAGCGACTTCGACCACCACGCCCAGGCCGTCGACCAGCTCGAGCGGGCGCCGGCGCTGCTGGCGCCCATCGTCGCGCGGCTGGAGCAGGCGTACGAAGCGGCGGTCCAGCCGGCGCTGCGAAACCCTATGGCCATGGGCCTGCCCACCTGGAAGGACACCCCCGGCGAGATCAACATTCCCTCGATCGTCTGGCTGCGAAACCTCGCGGCGGCATACGACATGATCGAGTACGGCAAGATGCGCTACAACCTGCTCGGCAGCGGCGGGCACTGGTTCCCCGGAAACCGCGCCGACAAGATGGACGACCTGGACCTGCGCGGCGCCTTGGGGAAACATCCCGCGGCCGAGGCGGTGCTGGCCGCTGTGCGCGAGGCCCACGCCTTGCTCAAAGGCGAAGAAGTCAAGCGGTTGCAGACGGAGTAATGCGGAGCGCGGCAGCAACGGCCGCTTGCTCTGTGAGCTTTGGAAATCCGCAGTGCCGGCTCGCGCCGGGATCTATTCTTCCTTGGCGGGGAACGCTCGCTCGAGCACCGTCTTGATCATCTGGACCTTGTTGCCCTCGGGGGCGATCTTGAGAGCCTCCTGGAGGGTCTTCTTGCTCTCATCGAGTTGCTTGGCGCCGTAGAGCGCCTGGGCCTTGAGGAACAGCAGGTCCTGGGCCAGTTGACCGGTGGCCTTGAGTTTCGTCATCGCCGCGTCGATCTTGGCCAGAGCTTCCTTTATCTTGCCCGCGGACATCTCCTTTTGCACATCCGCCATGACGACGGCAAGTTCGTATTTGCCGCTCAGGCCGGCCTTGTTGCCTTCGTCGAGCTTGACGATCTCGTCGACGGTTGGGCGATAGAAATTGACCGCTACCGCCGGGTCGATTTCCGACAGGGCTTTATCCAGCAGCTTGGCCTTGTCGAGCCCGGAGGCCTTGGCCGCCGCGGCCAGCGCCTCGTCGCGCCGCACGCGGATCTGCCGTTTGGCGTTGAGCGTCTCCATGTACTTCTTGGCGCCGCCTTCCTGGTATCCCAATTCGGCGTAAGGCCTCCCCTGCGCGTCGAGCAGGTAGATCGTGGGGAAACCCTGCACGCCGAGTTTCTGCTGCCACTGGCGGTTCTGGGCCGTCAGCTCGGCCGAAAGCTTCTTGCGGGGGAAATCCAGCGTCACCAGCACGAACAGCTTGGGCGCTTCGGTGACGAAGGGCTCCTGGCTGAAAACTTCCTCGTGCAGCTTGATGCACCAGCCGCACCAGTCCGAGCCGGTGAAATCAAAGAGCAGGTCTTTGCCCTCTTTCTGGGCCTGGGCCATTGCGGCCTTTACGTCAGAACCCCACTTGGCCTCGCCGCGCGCCAGATCGCCAAAAGCCAACGCCACGCAGATCATCGCCGCCGCCGCTATTCGATTCGTCATGTCGCGCCCTTTCTATAAGGTCGGTGCTGCAAGTAACTATAACACGTCGGCAGGCAATACCCATTGCCAAATGATCCGTCCAAGCGTACAATCCCCAGCCCAACCGTTGAAAGGATGTGCCATGGGAGAGCGCAGAGAACGTAAAGATAAGCGTCTGGCCAACCAGAAGGCCACGCGCCTGAAGAACGCCCCTCGCAAAGTCAAAGCCCGCGTACGCAAAGCCGCCCGCGAAGAAGCCAAGACAACGCGCCGAACCGAGAAGTAATCTGTGGAGTGCGGCAGCCAAAGCTGCCGCTTTGGAAGTTTTCCGGCGGGGTGCCATGACGGCCGCTGTGCAGCCGCCATGTCCCTGACCGTTCCCCCACCCATGGCGGCTGAGAGATGGCGCCATGCTCGTCCATCTGTCGTATTCGAAAAACTACCAAAGCGGCAGCTAAGGCTGCCGCAATCCATACGCTGCGCGGAGGTTTTTCAGTCCCGCCGCCAGGCCCTTCAGGCAGTCGTCCGAGCCTTCGTATTCGATGGAGATGAATCCGTTGTATCCGGCGGCCTCTATCGCCGCCACGCAGCCGCGAACGTCCACGCTGCCTTCGCCCACGGCAGTGCCTTCCAGCAGCGCCCCGCCGCGAGAGCGCAGGCCGCCCTTGCCGGCCGACGCCGCCGCTGACGTGACGCGGAAGTCTTTGGCGTGGACATGCACGGCGAAAGGCGCCATCCGCCGCGTGGCGGCCACCGGATCGTCGTCGGCGCAAAGGAAGTTGCCGATGTCGATCAACCAGCCGAAGTTCGGGTCGGCCACCGCGCGGGCGAGTTTCTCGCAGCGGATCGAATCCTGCACGAAGTACCCGTGATTCTCGACGCACGTTCGGATGTTCAATTCCGCCGCAAACTGCGTGATCTGCCGGCAGGCGTCGGCCAGCGCGGGCAACACGGCGTCGAACTCGGCCTCGGATTTGCTCTGATCGGGCCCGCGCCACGCGGCGTCGTGCCGAAGCACGGGAGCCCCCAGGATCGCGGCGATCTGCAGCTCGCGCTTCACGCCCTCGACAGCGGCGGGGGTGTTGTCCAGCAGATTCGCCCCGACCGTGTACGACACGATGGGCAGACCGAACGCCGCGCAAGCGTCTTTGACCCCGGCCGCCAGGTCTTCCGGCGCCTCACCGCCCAGGCCGGTGAATTCCATGCCTTCGAACCCCAGTTCGGCCGCGGTTTCGACCGCCCAGAGCAAGTCCTTGCCCCTGCCCAGATATTGCGAAAAGCTGTAACTGCTGACGGCGGTTTTCATACGGCACTCCTGTTCAGAGCAGAACTGTAGCGGCAGACGGCATGCCCGTCAAGCCACGGCGCATTCGCCCCGCCACCGCCCGCGGTCGCCAGCCCGGCGCCGTGGGCTTCACGGAAAATACCCTACACCCGGTGTTGGCGCATGGGTACAATTTCAGGAGTCGCGGCCACGGTATCTCAAGGTGGAGTATGTGGTTCACCAACAATCGCGCCACGGTCATGGCGGCCGGTCTCGTCCTGTCCACAATGACATCTGCGGCAGTAGCGGCTGAACCGCTCTCACGCCGGCAACTGCTGCTGGCCGGTTCGCGCGATCCCAACGCGAGAATCCGCAAGGCATCCGTCACGGCCTTGGCGGAATTCAAGGATCCCACGATCTCCGATGCCTTGATCGATCTGGCAAACGACCCCGATCCGTCTGTGCGCGAAGCCACGGTCCGGACGCTGGCCGCCGCACCGACCCCCAAGTGCTTTGACATTTTCGTGAAGGTCCTGGCCGATAGAAATCTGCGATGGAAGGCAGCCGCGGTTGAGGGCCTGGCCAAGCTCAAAGACCCCCGCTGTGTTGAGCCGCTGGTGGGGCTGCTCCGTGCGCCCAGCGACTACGACGCCCAACTCGCTCGCCGTGTGATCATCAGCCTCGGCGAGGGCGCGGTTCCCGCAGTGGCCCAGGCGATCAAGAGCCGCGAGTCCCTGCGCAGGGATCTGGTCCAGATCCTGCTGGCCATAGGAACAGCCCAGGCCCGAACCGCGCTGGCCAAGGCCGTCGCCGATGACGATGCGACCGTAAGGCTGGCTGTCGTCCAGGCGTTGGCTGTTCCGGACAAGGCGCCCCTAGCCGAGCCTCTCCTTAAGACGGCAGTGGAAGATTCCGACCCGTCGGTCCGGCTGGCCGCAATGCAGAGCATGGCCGCGCTCTGTGCTACAGGGCACGTGCCTGAGGCACTGGCAAGCAGTGTGCTCAAGGGCCTCTCTCACCCGGACCCGAAGCTGCGAGCGGGAGCCGTGGCACTCTCAACATACGCGCCCAAGGACCAGGTACTCCAGCCCCTGATCAAGCTGCTGCAGGATCCCGAGGTCGCCATTCGGCGCAAGGTTGCCCAAAAACTCTCGTACACGACCGATCCGGTCGTGCTGAGCCCGCTGATCAAGGCGATGGAAGATACGGATCCCGCAGTCAGTCGCGACGCCGCGATAGGGGTAGCGCGTTTCAACCGACCCGAGGCGATCCCATTCCTGAAAAAGCTGGCGATCAAGAGCACCCACAGCGACCGTGAGATATGCCGGATGCTGGCCGGCCTTGGCCCAAAGGGCATCGACGCGCTGCTTGAGATTGTGGCCGCCAACGTCCCCTCCAGCAAAGGGGCCGAGAGAATGCTGATCGACAAGCGAGACGGGCAGGTCTTTGCCGGCGCCAGGGACTTCATCAACAGGGCTGCGACCCCCGAGGGACGACGCCTCTTTGTCAACATCATCGCCTCATTCAAGGACTCCGCGGCCGCCGCGGCCCTGGGCGAGACGCTCAAACACCCGGATCAGACCACGCGCCAAAGCGCAGGCCAAGGCCTCATTCGGATGGAAACGGATCACTCCGCCTCGGTTCTGGCCAAAGCATTCAAGGACCTGGACCCCAAGATCCGTCTGGAACTGGTGAAGTCCATGGGAGATTACTCCGAGGTGAAGCTGGCGCCGGTCATTGATGCGGCGACCCAGGACAGCGAACCTATGGTCCTTGCCGCCACGGCCTATATTCTGACCAAGAAGCGAAACCCACAGACGCTTGCGGTAATGTGTCGCCTGGTGGACCGGGGAGTGCTTAAGGAGTCTTCGCCCCTGCCGGATATGCAGAAGAACATGTTCCTCGATGTCCTGGGCCGCTTTGAAGACACGCGCGCCACCCCCACGTTGTTACGCGCTCTCAAGGACCGCACCATGCCCGTTCAGACCCGCCGCAGCATCGCGTATGCCCTGGGCGCTACGGGCGGACCGGGCGCCGGCGAGGCGCTGTTGGCCTGTGCCGCCGAGAAGGACGAAAACCTGCAGGAGGGCTGCGCCTGGGCGCTGGGCCAACTGCACGTCAAAGCTGCGTCAAAGATCCTTCAGGAACTATCCGCTGACGAAAAGACTTTGCCCTTCAACCGGGCGGCGGTGGCCCTGGCGGCGGTGGATTCCAGGGCTGCCCACAAGCCCTTCCTGGCGCTGCTGCGGCGGAGCCCTGAAGACGCCGAACTGCTCAAGATGATGCAACACGCAAAGGATGGCGACGTCGTGGACGTGCTGGTCGCCGCTCTGGAATCCCGGAAACAGATCTTTCGCGCGGCGCATTGGCTGGGGCAGATCGGCGACGAACGGGCTGTGGCGCCGATGGAAAGACTTGTCTCAACATTGGACAACAAAGACTTGCGCGACACCGTAAGCAACCAGCTCCACTGGGTCAGAATCCGGCTCAAGCGTGCTGCTCGATCCGGCGCGGCTACCCCCCCCGCACAACCCCCGGAATAGCCGGTCCGTTCGACGGATATTTGCGTTGATGGCGGACGGGCCACGGTTGCATAATAACCATCGGCTGCGGCGACCGGCTCGCCGCCGGGGACAACTATAATCGAGGTGGGCGTATGCGAAACTTTCTGACGGGGTTCGGTGCGGCGTTGTGTGCCGCCTTGTGCGCTTTCAGCGGAGCAGCCGCTGACAATCCCCCCTCGCGGCTGGAGGTGCTGCTAGCCGGGTCCAGGGACCCCAACGAATCGCTGCGCAGGTCATCCATCAAGGCGCTGGCGGAAATCAAAGACCCGCGGGTGACCGATGCGCTGATCGAACTCAGCGCCGATACCAACGCCGAGATCCGCGAATTGGCGCTGGAGTCGATGGCCGCCGTGGTCACCCCCAAATGCTTCGACGCCCTGGTTTCGGCGCTGGCCGACAGCAACGACCGCACGCGAATGCACGCCGCTCGCGGCCTGGCGGCGTTGAAAGATCCGCGATCCATCGAACCGCTGATGGAACTGCTGGGCCCGCACCGGTATGACACCTACAGTCGCGGGACCGATGTCGCCGCCATCATCATCGATTTTGGCGACAAAGCCGTCGCCCCCGTCGCAAAGGCTCTCCAAACCCGCAGCGCCCTGCGGGCGTCATTGATCCAGATTCTCGCGGCCATCAACACCAAGGCCGCGAACGCGGAATTGGCCAAGGCCGCCGCCGCCCAGGATTGGCGCATGCGGTTGGCGGTGATCGAGGTCGCGGCCCGCCCCGAGACGCGGGGCAACATGGAAAAGATCGTCGCCCAAGGCCTGAAGGACCCAATCGCATCGGTGCGGTTTGCAGCCATTGCGGCGCTGGACCGCCTGTCCCAGCAGCCCTCGCCGCCGTCGGAGGCGCTGCAGAATGCCATCGTCTCGGCCCTCAACGACAGCAACCCGTCCACGCGCGAGCGGGCCGTGCAACTGGTCAATCGCCTGGATGACGCCCACGCCCTGGCGCCGCTGGCCAGGCTTCTGGCCGAGGGCAACGTCAATGTGCGGCGGCAGGCGGTCGCGAGGCTTTCGAACATGACCGACGAGGCGGCCGCAGCCCCGCTGATCAAGGCGCTGGACGACTCCGACGCCTCCGTCAGCCGCGCCGCCGCGCTGGCCCTGGCCAGGCTCAACCGCCCCGAAGCGATCCCCGCGCTCAAGCGGGCCGCAATGGGCGAAGGCGAAAGCAGCGACTACCAGGCCCTCGACGCCTTGCGCCAGATGGGTCCCAAGGCCGTCGCGGCGCTGCTGGAGATCGCCCGGGCGAAGATTCCCGCCAGCCGCCGCGCCGCCAGAATGCTCATGGACATCAACGACCCTGCCGCCGTCGCCGGCGTCTCCGAGGCCATCAAGAGCGGCGACCCTCAGACTCGCAGGGAACTCATCGCCGCCATGGGCTCCTCGCGACAGCCTTCGGCGATCTCCGTCCTGACCGACGCGATCAAGGACTCCGACGAGGGCGTCAGAATCGCCGCCGTCGCGGCGCTGGGCAACCTTCGCACGCGAGCGGCCGTGGGTGTGCTGGGCACGGCCATGAAGGACCCCAACTCACGCGTGCGTCAGCAGGTGGTTCAGACGCTGGCGAACAACCAGACCAGCGCTTTGGCCGACGACATCGCCATCGCCCTGGCGGACGTGGCCGACGAACCCGACAAACAGATTCAAATGTCCGCCGCGTCGGTTCTGGCTCGCACCGATAGCGCAAAAGTCGTCCCGCTGCTGTGTCGCCTGATTGAAAAAGGAATTCTTGCCGGCTTCGCCAGCCGCGACAGTTTCCGAGTCTCCATCGTGGAGGCCCTGGGTCGCCCGGGCGATACGCGCGCCACGGGCACGCTGGTGGGGCTCTTGAAGGACTCGCCCGACGCGCAGGTGCAATACTCGGCCGCGTATGCCCTGGGGCGCACGGGCGGCCAGGGCGCGGGTGAAGCCCTGATCGCCGCCATGGGCAAAGGCGATGCGCGCGTGCAGGAGATGTGCGTCGTGTCGCTGGGAAAGCTGCGTGAAAAACGGGCGGCCAAGCCTCTACAGGAAATGGCCGCCCAGGAAGGCGGTCCGATGATCCGCTCCATCGCCATTGCCCTGGCCAGGATCGATTCCAAGGCCGCCTGGAAACCCTTCCTGACAATGCTGAACCAGCAAGGCGGCGATGCTGCCGTCCTGGCCAAGGCATTGGAAGAATCCGGCGGCAGTGACGTCGTCGAGGCCTTGATTGCCATGTTGGGCCAGCCGTCTTTGCCAGCCCACATGCAGGTGATCTATTGGCTGGGGCAGGTGGGCGATGCGCGGGCCATCGAGCCGCTGCAGAAACTGACGGCCCTGGGCAGAGGCAGTCTCGCGGGCAACGCCGCATATTCCGCCCTTGAGATGATCGCCCGAGAGGCGCGCACAAAGCCTCCTCGCCCGTCACACGCAAGGCCGAGGTATTCCGCCAGCAGACCCGCATCGAGACCGCGTCCGAAGTGATCGGGCCTTCGGAGCTCCGCGGTGCCTATGATTGCATAGCAATCAGGAGCAGGCTATGGACCAGAATCAAAACGCAATGTGCTCGCTGGCCGATCGTGAATGCGTCCCTTGCAAGGGCGGCACGCCGCCGCTGCAGGGAGAAGAGATCGAGCAGTTTCAGGAGCAGCTCGGCGGCGGCTGGGAGGTCGTCGACAGTCGCTGTCTGTCGAAGGCCTGGAAGTTCAAGAACTTTCGACAGGCCCTGGATTTCACCAACCGCGTCGGCGAACTGGCCGAGCAGACCGGGCATCATCCTGACATCCGCCTGGGCTGGGGCAAGGTGGCGGTGGAGTTGACCACGCACAAGATCGGCGGGCTATCGGTGGCCGACTTCGTCATGGCCGCCAAGATCGACGCCCTGTAATAACCTTCCTTCGAGGCGAAAGAACCGACGACGAGGACGAGAGAACGCATCTCAACGTCTTTGCTTCTTTCTTAATCCTCTTAATCTTTTCCCAATCCCGTCAACCTGCCTGCCGGCAGGCAGGTCCCGCACTCCCCGTCCCCTTGCTCATGCAACAGGTTTGAAATGCGCGGCTGCATGGGTTATAATGCCCAGACTCGAATGGGTTGCGCCGATATGGCGCCTGAAGCAGGAATAGCGACTTGGCTGAAAACAGCAAGAAATACGCGTTGCAGGACATCGACGAGCCTCAGCTCTACCGGGAGCAGTTTCCCTTCGCGAAGCTGCCTCGGGTGATCTTTGACGGCAAAGATGTGCCGATGGCTGCCGCCTCGGAAATCTGGGTGACCGATACCACGTTCCGGGACGGGCAGCAGTCGCGACCTCCTTATACCGTCGAGCAGATCGTCGATCTGTATAAGCTCATGAGCAAACTCGACAATGGCACGGGGACCATCCGCGCCTCCGAGTTTTTCCTGTATTCGCGCAAAGATCGCGAAGCCGTCGACAAGTGCCGCGAGCTGGGCCTGACGTTTCCGGAAGTGACCGGGTGGATCCTCGCCCGCAAGCAGGACTTCAAGATCGTCAAGGAAATGGGCCTGCCCGAGACGGGCATTTTGACCAGTTGCAGCGACTATCATATTTTTCTCAAGCTCAAGAAGTCTCGCAAGCAGGCGATGGACCTGTACCTGGAGATCGCCCGCACGGCGCTGGAAGAAGGCATCCGCATCCGCTGCCACTTCGAGGACATCACGCGCGCGGATATCTACGGATTCGTCATCCCGCTGGCCCAGCAGCTCATGCTCCTGCGCCAGCAGTACAAGCTCGACGTCAAGATCCGCCTTTGCGACACGCTGGGCTTCGGCGTGCCCTGGGCGCAGGCGGCCCTGCCGCGGTCGGTGCCCAAGATCGTCCACGCGATGATCCACGACGCCGGCGTGCCCGGCGAACTGCTGGAATGGCACGGGCACAACGACTTCCACAAGGTCGTGATCAATCCGGTGACGGCGTGGCTCTACGGCTGCGCCGCGTGCAACGCCAGCCTGCTGGGCATCGGCGAGCGCACGGGCAACAGCCCGCTGGAGGCGATGGTGGTCGAGGCCGCCCAGCTTCGCGGGCATGATGATAACGTGAATTACGCCGCCATCACGGAGATCGCCGACTACTACAAGAACCAGATCGGCGACGCGGTGCCGCACGATTATCCGCTGGTCGGGCGCGACTTCAATACCACCCGTGCGGGCATCCACACCGACGGGCTGCTCAAGAGCGAAGAGATCTACAGTTGCTTCGACACCGCCGCCATCCTCAACCGCCCCGCTGGGGTCGTCATCACCGACAAGTGCGGCGCCGCGGGCATCAAGCACTGGATCTCGACGCACTACAAGGTCGACGTCCCCAAGGACGACTCGCGACTGCGGGCGATCTTCGACATCGTCCAGGCCCAGTACGACGACGGCCGCACGACGTCCATCAGCGACGACGAGATGCACGCCTGGTACGCGGAGTTCTTCCAAGGCAAGCGGTAGTTGGACCGAACCCCCAATAGCGCCCCTTCACGAACAGGAGTTGGATAATCCCTATCGGCTTGGCTGCGCTTGTGCATCGGCAGGGGACGCCGGTTGGGCGGCGGCAGGTTGAGTTGTGGGTTTGACTGAGTACTTCACTGCCGGAAGGGGTTCGAATTTGTCGCCGGACTGGAGCATGAACTTGATGTCAACCGCCGGTCCGTCGACGGTCACCACGGTGTAGCCCGGTCGCTTGTGGCGGTTGATGATCAGGTGCGGCTTGAGACCGGGGATGGGGTTGCCGACGTACTTGGCCGGCCAGATATAGAACTTGCGACCGGCCGGCGGGCAGATCACCTGGAAGAAATCGTCATCGAGACTCTTGTTCTGCGGGTCGGCCTGGGTGTCGTTCAGGGCCGTCACGTTGGCCAGGTGCATGTGCCCGCAGAAATACGTCCGGCCCCCAGCCGCGCGGAGCATGGCCACCAGCGGGTTGCGGATCGCCGGCAAGTTGTCCAGCGATTCGGTGTGCTCGACCCGCTTGATCTGCGTGTGCGAGAAGGAGAACACGTGCGGCTGGGTGTTGGTGTCGAGCTGCTTTTTCACCCACGGCAGATTGAGCGTCATCGTGTCCAGCGCCGAGTAGCAGTCCATCCCGATGAACATTGCGTTCTTGTGCTTTACCGAATAGGTGCAGCCCTTCTCGCCGTCGGGCCCGTTGGTGGGCATGGCGTAGCGGCCGGAAAACACCTTGTTCCAGACCGCCAGGCCCCAGGGCCTGTACTCGTTGGGGCCGGTATCGTGGCTGCCTCGGATGGCGTAGACGGGGATGTTGGCGTCATACACCGGCGCCATGGTCTTGCGGAACGTCATCAACTGCGACTCGAGCCCCGCCTCGTCGCCGGCCCCTTGCACCAGGTCGCCGGCGAAGAGGACCAGATCCGGTTTGACGTTGGTCGCCACGTCTTTGGCCACCGCCCCGAGCGTGCGCGTGCCGACGCCGTTGTCGTTATCGTCGCCGCCGGACTGGCTGTCGGCCATCACCACGAACTTCCACGGTTCGGCCCAGGCGTCGCCGGATGCCGCCACCACGGCCGTCAGCATCAACAGACACAGCGGAAGGAGCACCCTTCGGTTCATGATCTATCTCCATACAAGGTATGGCCGTAGCACGGCGTCTCGCCCGTCAGTAGCATGGCCGTCCCGGCCATGAGTGGCATGGGCGTCTCGCCCATGCTCTTTCTGTGTGGCATGGGCGTCTCGCCCATGCTCCCCGACCGTAAGGTCAGGGACACGCACAACGGAGTTGTGCGTGGCACCTGTCCGGCCCATGCTCCCGGCATACATGGGCGAGACGCCCTTGCTACTCATGGGCAAGACCTGCCTGCCGGCAGGCAGGTGCCCATGCTACGGCGTCATTTCACGCGGGTGAGGGTGAGGTTCTCGATCTTGGTCATGTCGGCGCCCCAGTGGGCGACGGGGTCGAGCACCAGGCGGATGAGCTGCCCTTCGGCCACGGTGATGCCCTTGGCCTCGAACTCGATGGAGGCGTCGCCCTTGTCGCCGAAGGCTTTTTCGGCGACGGGGGCGGCAGCTTTTTCGCCGCCTTTGGCCACTTCGACGCGCAGCTTCACGCCGTCGCCGGCGGTGACGGTCATGTCGGTAGCCTTGGCCTTGAGGGTGTACTTGCCGGCGGGGACCTTAAACGTCATCGCCACTGAACCGGCGGCGGCCTTCTCCGTGTAGGGGTGCATGATGATGCAGTTGGCCTTGGTGTCGCCCCAGACGCCTTCGCCACGACCATCCCAGTCGGTGGTGAAGATCCAGCCTTCGGTGTCTTTGGGGTTGGGCAGCCACGCGCCGATGGGGCCGCGCACCTTGCCCTGGTGGCCGCGCTTGGCGCGAGGGTCGCGAATCCCGTTGGCCCGCTGATCGGCGCTCATCGTCGCGGTGTTGAGGCTCAGTCTCATATACGTGCCGGCCGCGTGACCGAGTTCAAACCAGGCGCCCAGCGTGTCGTCGTCGCCGTTGCCCTTGCCGTCGGGGCCATCGCCCTTGGCGTCGGCCACTTCCGCCGGCGTGGGCGAATATGTGTCGCCGGCCTTGGCCAGCTTGGGCGTCTGAGTCTTCTGCTCCTGCGCGTGGGTGACCACGCCCGCGGCCAGAACCACGACCGTCAGGGCGAGTGTGCAGAATACCGACCATCTGATCCGCGTGCTCATAGTGTCTTCCTTTCCGTTTGGTTTTACGTTACCTGCGGCCCAATTGGTACATGTGCCGTTAGTTATACGTGTAACACGCCTTGAGTGGGTGACGTTCCGTTCATTTGTGCAATTAACTCTTGCCGGGGGCTCCGGGCGGCATGACAATAGAAAATCCTGAAAACACAGCGCGGAGAAGGTATGGCACAAACAATGCAACCAGAAACAAGTTATGAGTCCGCCATGCGTCTGAGCATGGAGATTGTGGACCGCATGAACGAAGGCGTCGGGCTTACCCGCTGCCGCGACGGCGTTGTGGTCTATGGCAATCCGGCGATCATCCGCATGTTCGGCTTCGATCCCGAGGAAGTCGTCGGCAACCATTTCACGTGGCTGCTGACGGAGGAAGACAAGGCCCCGGGCGGGCGAGCCGAGCAGGTCGTCGAACATCTCATGAAGTACAAGGCCTGGAAGGGCGAGGTGCGCGGCTTCCGCAAGGACGGCAGCGTGATCTGGGTGAACCTCACCGTCACGACCCTGAACCATCCCGAGCATGGCGAAGTGTGGATGGGAATCTACCAGGACATCACCGAAAAGAAGCAAGCCCAGGATCAACTCCACCAGGAACACAATACCATCCAGGCTATCCTCGACGCCTCCCCCGAGTCGGCCGGCCTGCTCGCCTGCGACGGCACGGTTCTGGCCGCCAATGCCACGATGGCCTCGCGCCTGGGGTCTGGGGTCGATGATCTGGTGGGCAAGTGGATCGGAGGATTCATGCCACCCGAGGTGGCCGCCCGACGCCAGCAGCGCCTGGAGGAGGCTGTCGGGACAGGCAAACCGGTCCGGTTCCGGGACACCCGAGACCAGCGCGTCTTTGACACCACCTTCTGTCCGGTGCTCGATGATGCGGGAAAGGTCCTGCACGTCGCTCTCTTTTCACACGACGTGACCGAGCTGGCGGGGACCATGGCCGACCTGGAACTGGCCAACGAACTGTACCGCAAAGCCGCCCACACTGACCATCTGACGGGCCTGCCTAACCGGCGGTGCTTTATGGACGCCCTCAATCGCGAACTGTACCGCGTCGGGCGCTATGGCGGGCAGGGGATCGTCGGCATTATTGACGTCGACGGATTCAAGGCCCTCAACGACGCCCACGGCCACGCCTTCGGCGACCGGGTGCTGGTCGAGTTGTCGACGGTTCTGCGCGACCAGCTTCGCAACAGCGACG
Source organism: Planctomycetaceae bacterium (assembly GCA_039680605.1). Taxonomy (NCBI): domain Bacteria; kingdom Pseudomonadati; phylum Planctomycetota; class Planctomycetia; order Planctomycetales; family Planctomycetaceae; species Planctomycetaceae bacterium. The sequence continues at coordinate 28,527 of JBDKTA010000063.1, forward strand.
TGGTTGGGCGCTACGCCGGCGACGAGTTCACGCTGCTGATGCCCAACGCTTGCCCCCAAGGCGCGGCGGCGGTTATCGACCGCATTCGGGCGGCCATGATCGCCCTGGCGCCCGCGCCGCACATCGCGCCGATTCCTGTGACCTTCAGCGCCGGTCTGGCGATGACGCTTGCCGGGCAGTCGCCGGAGGACCTGCTGCACAAGGCCGACGGCGCCCTCTACGCCGCCAAAGCCGCCGGACGAAACTGCACGCGCCTGGCGCAATAGCTTCCGCTCATTTTTCGCGGAGGCGCGCGGGGAAGTCTGCCAGCAATCCGATCGCGCTGGTGTCGATCGACTTGATGCCTAACGTCAGTGCCGGCGAGTTGGGCTTGAGGCGGTAATCGTGCGCGGCGGCGTTTTCGAACAGCGGATCGGCCACGATGCTGTGTTTGTCAAAGCCCTTGCCGCCCAGCGCCCTCCAGGCGTCGAGGGTTTTCGCGGGCGTGTCGCCGCCCATGGCGATGCCCTTGCCGGCGTTCCAGAAGACGTTGTGGTCCGAGGCCGCCACGCGGTTGTCGCTCCAGGTCCAGAAGTGGTAGGGGACCGCCTTGGGGTTCTGCAGCACGATGATGTTGTGCGTGTAGGCGTGGTGGTCGCAGCGCTCGTCGGCCATGAACATCGAGCGGATTCCGCAGTCGTTGTTGGCCGCGACGATCAGGACGTTGTTGTCGATCACGTTGCCGATGCCCTTGACGAAGATCGGCTGGCACAGCGTCTTGCCGCCGATGTTGTAGATGATGTTGTTGGTGAGCGTGAAATAATCCGTCGCGTCGTCGAGGTACATCCCGCTCTGCAGGTCGTGGCTGAAGCCGCCGACGCCCACGTCGTGGATCAGGTTGTGGTCGTAGACGTTGTCGCGCCCCGGGCCCCACGACTCCATCGCGCCGGTGTCCTGGCTGTCCTGGTTGACGTGGTGGATGTGGTTGTACGCGATCAGGTTGTTCCGCGAGTGCAGGAACGTGTGGCGGTTCTTGAACGTCACGCCGGCCACCTGCGTCTTGAGCACCTGGTAGCGCGTGCCCTTGATCGTCGTGGCGTAGCGGGGCATGTCGTGAATGTGATTGTGCAGCACCCGGTTGTGCCCGCTCTGGCTGATCGACACGCCGTACCCGTGCCCGATCAGGCGGCCGCAGTGGTGAATGTGATTGTTGACGATCTCATGGTGGTGGTTCACGTCCGCCTGGCCCGCGCGCAGGCCCGAGAGGTTCACGCCGTGTTGGCCGTGGCGGCGGATCTCGTTGCCCCGCACGACGACGCGCTGGGCATAGCCGTGGATGCTGATCCCGCACAGGCCCGCATTCTCAACCCGGCACCGCTGCACCGAGCAGTCCTCGACGCCATCGAACATCATCGCGTGCTCGTTGGCCACGCCGATGTCCAGGTCCGCAAAATGAACGTTGCGAACCGGGGCGCCCTCGCGGCCGCGAACCTCGATCACATGCTTCGCCGTCGGCAGCACCATCGTCTGCTTGTCGATGGGCCCGTCAGCGGGCCAGGCGTAAACGACGCCGGCGGCATGGTCGATCACGCACTCGCCCGGGGCCGTCAGCAGGTCCAGAACGTTGCGGACGAAGAAGCGGTTGTTGCCCGAGATGGTGATCGCCTTGCCCGTCAGCGTGATCTTGTGTTTGGCCGGGTCAATCGACTTGATCGGTTCCTCGCGGCTGAACCAGTCATTCACCGGCCAGAGGAAGACGCGGCCCGGTTTGACGTTCCAGCCGGTCGGGTCGAAATCGCGGGCGTGGTAGATCAGCGACGAGGCCTTGTCGCCGGAGTCGGTATGGAAGTATCCCTTCTTCGGAATCCGCGCCAGCGTCAGTCGTTTGCCGTTCTCAAAAAGCTGCAATGGCACAGGCTGTGCGGTGGGCACAGGCTTTCCAGCCTGTGCATTCACAGCATGGAAAGGCTGTGCCACCGGCAGATCCGCCACGTAGATCTCGCCCTTGTGCTTTCGCCACCCGGTCAGCGGCGCGCCGCCGACGAGGACGGCCGTCTGCCCCTCGACGCTGCGATACGTGATGGAATGCTCCGCCGTGCCGGAATCTTCCGCCCCCAGCGCCAGCCCCTCGCTCAGATAATACGTGCCGCCCGCCAGGTACACTGTGACCGGCGCCCTGAGCCCCGCCGCGACGAGCTTTCGCACCGCATCGCGCGCCCGCGCCGCCGTGGCGAAGGGCTTTTCGCTGGTGCCGGGATTGCTATCGACGCCGGAGGGAGAAACATAGAAATCGGTCGTTGCGGCCATGGAATGTTCTCCGGACATCATGCAGACCATTGCCAGAACTATGGCGGCGATCATGAACACGCTCGCTGGTGGATGCATGATGAGCATGGTACAAGGCCGCACCGCGGCGCGACAAGATTCATCTTTCGCGCGTTGTGGGGGGCTTGTCCTGCGCGGGCGGGCGGCTATTGAGAATGGCGGCGGTGTCGAAGCCGTAAACATAACCGTCGATGGCGGCTACCAGCATCCGCCCGTCGCGCACCACGGGACTGCTGAAATAGCGCCAACGGTTGCGGAGCCGTCGCTGCGTGTACCTCAGAGGAGGCCCGAATTGCCAGACCCCGCCGTCGGGTCGTCCGCTGACCCACGTCAGTTGACGGTCGCTGAAGAGATAACCTTCCCCCAGCACCACGAATTGATCGTCGTGGGGCGGGTGCGAGGGCCCGCGGCCCAGGTACACCTCGCGACGCAGTTTCATGTCGCTCGCGCCGTACACCTGGAGGTAAAGCCCATCGCTTCTCTGCGTCAGCACGCCCAGGGAGTCGCCCAGGCTGCGCATGCTCAGGATGGTAAAGCCGGCAGGGTCCTGCTCCATCAGCGCCACTTTGGGGCACAGGTGCTCGTCGAGCTCATAGATGCCCCCGGTTCCGTAGCCCAGCGGGCCTGATGGCGACATGTGGAGGTGCCACGTGGTGATACCCTTCAGCGGCGAGGACAGATCCGTTCCATGCCCATCCTTGGCAATTCGCACCTTACCCTCTGGCAGGGCGGCGTAGTACTTGCCGCGATAGAACAGGTTGTGGCGGTCAGAGCCGCTACGGACAGCGGCGACCGTCGCATAATCCGCTGGCCCGATGGACGGGCAGATAGAAAAGCTCGAGCTGACTACCAAGGCGTCGATTTCTTTCTCACTGTTCATCACCAGGCGCTTGTCGAGGGTCTCGGGCCAGATCTCCCACAGGTCTCCGTTGACCGTGCCCACGTACAATTCGGGCCCCCCGGCGTGAGCGATCTGCAGCGCCGGCCGGCTGCCCAGAAAAGTCATCCCCAGCAGCCCCCAGGCCCGAAGTTCCGGGCACTTCAACAAGTTCGAAAGCTGGGCATAGCGGCACAGGGAGAAGGACTCTTCGAGCGAGTCCTTTCTCGCGTGGCAGACAGCCGCCCGCGCCTGCCACGCGGCAGCGCAGAGTTCACCTCGCGCCAGCACGTAGTCCAGCGTTGCCATCGCTTCGTCCAGCCGCCCAAGCCCCGTCAGACATCTTGCTTTGCGCACCAGGACTTCGCGCTCGTCCAGACGCTGGCCAGGACGGTTCGTCAGCGTCGCCTTCGGTACGGCCCGCACGCAGCTATGCCCGCAGAAGACCATCAGGTCGCCCACTTCCGCGGGAGTGCAGAGGTGGTTCTCTATCGGCCGGGCGGTCGAAGTGATGGCCCCGCTGGCCGGGTCGAGACAATGCAACGTTCCCCTGCCGTCAATGGCCAGCAGGCGCCGGCCATCGCTGAGGGGCATCAACGGGTTCATGTTGCCCTGGGGGTTGCCGGGCTTGTAGGCCCCATTGGGCACCAGCGTGTTCCAAAGAACCTTTCCCGTACTCCCGCTGAGCCGGACTGCCTGCGCCTTCTGACCGGTGACGCCGGACATCCAGATGACGTCGCCGTCGAAGAACTTCGGCATGGCGCCACCGCGAAACCCCTGCGCCTGATAACTCCATAACTGCGAACCATCGGCGATCCGGCAACAGACAATCTTGTTATCGAAGCCATCGCGGCTACTTGTTTGCATCACGAGGCGGGTCTTTTCATCCGGGCTGAGGACTGCCTGCTGGCCTAAGTCGACACTCACGACAGATCGTAGAGCGGCCGAGAAAAGAAAGCTCCGCTGGCTATTCCACTCGCTTGCCAAACCGGCAGCGGCCGCAAGAACGATCCCCGACTTGCTCAGCAGCCCGATAACTCTGGTGCCTTTCTCCAGCGGATAGACCTGCGGCCCGCCGGCGTCGCTGGGCAGGGCGATTACCGAGACTTGGCCTATCAGGTAGAGCGTGTCGGTCGCCGGATCGACTGCCATTCGGCTCAGGCCTTCCACCGGCCGTGACCAGAGGATCCGCCCCGTCCGCATCTCGACGCACACGACAACGTGAGAGGACGCCGCCGAGCCGCTGGGCTCCACTGAGGCAAGGTTTGTCTTGAGGCCCGGAGCCCCGGCGCGTGAGTTGGGTTTGCAATAGCAGAAGTACAGATGTTCCTTGCCGAAGGCGGCATGATCGACCTCGGAGTTCATGAAGTCGATCTCCCACGCCACCATCCGCAGATCAGATCCGGCGATAACCTCTTTCTGCCACCGCGCGATCAGGGCCAGGCATTGCTCGTATCGTGCACCTTCTATGAGGCCATCCATCTGCGCCGTTACGTCTGCAGCGTCCGAGGCCGCCAGCGCACCGCCCGCCAGGGCCGGCAGTGGGAACAAGACGATCGCTGCAAGAAGCAACCCGATTATGCACGATGCGCGCATGGCCATTATCCCTTTCCCCGCCGCTGAATGTGGGACGCTTGACCTCGGCGATAGTTCCCGCAATGTCGATCAGTTCGGGCTCACCAGCGCCGCGGCGGGGACTGGAGTTTCGGCCGTGGCGTTGGGCGTCTTCCAGGTCACCGAGAGGCTCTCGTCGGCGACGTAGTCGAAGTAGCCCAGCTTCAGCGGGTGCAGACCGGCTTTGAGGGCGATACGGCCCGAGCGGGTCTGCGGGCCGTGGCGGCCGCCGTTGTCGACCACGCAGTCCGAGCCGATCCAGAGCTTCGAGCCGTCGTCGGCGGTGACACTGAAGGTGTACACGCCGTCGGCGCTGATGCGGATGTATCCGCTGAACAACATCGCGAAGTGGTCTTTGCCCTTGCCGGGGCTGATGTCGAACGTGTCGCATCGCCCGGTCTTTTCGGCCTTGAGCGTCTCGAAGTCCGGAACGTCCTTGGCATCCTTGGCGTCGTAGTAGCCGTACTTGAGGCCCGGGGTCACGCCGGTGATCTTGACGGGGTTGAGCCACTCCAGCACGCCTAGGTTCTTGCTGACGACTTTGCCGGGCTCGTCCTTGGCGTTATACGCGACGGCCTTGACGGTCGCGGCCTTGTTCAGCGCGACCGGCTGCGTGTAGCGCAGGGAGTTCTTCGTCGGCTCGGAGCCATCGAGGGTGTAGAAGATCTGCTGGCGCATGCCGGGGGCGACGATCTTGAGCATGCTGGCGCCGACGGTGGTGGGCTCTGCCGGTGCGATGTACGTCGAGCGGGGCGGCAGCATGCCATCGGCGTACATGGGCTTGCGGCCCATGTTGAGATAGCGCGCGACGTGGGGGTGCTTGAGCCCGTAGAAGTGCTTGGAGTTGAGCACATCGAAGAGGAAGACCGTGCCGTCGTCGAGGTGCAGTTCGTTCCAGGCGTGGGCGCCGCCATAGTAGCCGCGCACGATGGCCACGTTCAGCCCCGCCTCGTCGCCGAGCACCTTGAACATCAGCGACTGGTGGCGGCAGACGCCGTCATTGCACAGGTCGCCGACGTCGCCGATCAGCACGCCCTGGCCGCCGTACTTGCCGTCGAGGGCGTCGACGTTGCGCAGCGGGGTCTTGCGGTCCTTGCGTTTGCCCATGATGTAGTGGATGTGCTTCTGCAGGCGCGACGCCCGCTCCTGGGGCTTGAGGGCCTTGAGCTCCGGGCTGCGAGCGAACTTCAGCGACTCCTGCAAACGCTTGTCCTTGACACGGTCGACGACGAGAATCTCGCGGCTGCTGGTGACGCGGCCGCTGGAATGGATGCCCATTCCGCGCCCGCCGTCGACGTAGCCGTCTGGGATCGTCACGCCCGGCGAAATAGCGTGCTCGTACCGGAACAGCGAGACGACCTCGCGAGCCTCAGGCCTCAGAACCGGCGAGCGGTCGATCAGGAACTGTGGCTCCTCCGCAAGGCAGAGCATCGGCAGGGCCAGCATCGCGGCCGTCATCGCCACAAGCATCCAGTTCAATCGTTTCATCACGCGGTAACCTCGTTGAGGAGTAAACGCTCCAAGGGCGAACTATGGAGTGCGGCAGCGCAGCTGCCGCTTTGGCAGTTGTTCGGCGCGCAAAACTTCCAAAGCGGCAGCTGCGCTGCCGCACTCCATATAACCCGCAGGTCGCAAGAAAAGACCGCCGCGATCTGCGAGAACGCGGCGGTCTGATTAAAGCGGCTGCACTCGTTTTGAAACGCTATCTCCTGCGGCGGATCAGGGCAGCCACGCCGCCCAGAACGAGCAAGGTCATCGTTGCCGGCTCGGGGATGACCGTCAGCAGAATGTCCTGGCCGGAACCGTCCAGGCTCAGTGTGGCGTCGAGGCCGCCGATCTTGCCGCTGAGATTCGTCCCCAGCGTGCCGCTGATGGCCGCGCTGGTATTGAACAGCGTGTAGACGGCCGGTCCGGTCGGCGCTCCGGAGAAGACGAAGTCGTCCCACTCGAGCAGGCCGCTGCCGATGGTCAGCACGGATGCCCCGCTCAGGGTCACCGTGTCGCCCAGATCAAAGAGCATGGACCCGGCCGCGCCGCCCAGGGCGGCGGAGATATTCAGGCTGTTATTGATGGTCAGCATCCCCGCTGAGGCCCCTGGCGAGAGCTTGCCGCCGGCGGCCACCGTCACCGGGCCGCCGATAAAGCCGCTGCCGCCGAGGGTGCCGCCGTTGTTGACGGCCACAGCCCCGGTCCCCGTGCCCGATGCGGTGATGTTATTGACCAGCAGCGAGCCACCGTTGACCTGCGTGCCGCCTGTATAGGTGTTGGCGCCGGTGAGAATTTGCGTGCCGGCGCCTGTCTTCCTCAGAATCCCACCCTGAATCCTCCCGGAGAAATCACCGTCGGCGCCATCATTGCCCACGATCAGAGCGTTGCTGCCGCCAGGAGCGTTGACTATGCCGCTGCCATAGAGGCCGTTGATATTTGCGTCGCGAAACGGAGTGAAGGTTCCATTCACAATTACATCGCCCTTGCCTGCGCCATAGGGCATGTAGCAGTAAGTCAGAGACAACGTTGCGCCCGGATCGATGACGGTGTCGCCGGAATAGGCATGCACATGATGATATCCGTTGAGGGGCGTGTACGAATAGCTGACATTGCCCTTGATCGTGACGCCGCCGGCGCCGACGAACTGAGCGGCCACCTCCAACTTGCCTCCCGCGCTGGAGTCCAAGATCACGTCGCCGTCCAGGTACATCTTCTGCAACTCGCGTTTTGCGAGGGAGTCCGACGTGTAGCCCGAGTAGGCGCGAATCTGGGAGGTGCCGGTTGTTGCGCCATTGAGGATCGTGGCGCCGTTGAGATACAGTTTGGGAAGAATAGTCCCGCTATCGTTTGCCCCAAAGGGCACGTTGAAGACGATCAATGTCCCGCCGGGGCCGACGGTCAGAGTGTCGCCCGCGAAGGTCTGCGAGGCCGTTGTCGAGGCGCGCAGCGTGTACGCGCCGGTCAAGTAGTTGTTCCCCGCGCTCGGGGCGGCATCGCCGGTCCAGTTTGCCCCTGTGTTGAAGCTGGAGGCGCCCGCGGCGTCACTGCCGTCCAAGTAGATGTCCGCGGCGTTTGCGGAGGCTGCAAAGACCGCCATCACCGCTGCGGCCAAACCTGCCATCATTGTGTGTTTCATCGTATGATCCTTTCCTACTACCCTTGTTGCCGGGAGCCGACGCCCGTGCCTCACTTTTATCCTCAGAATCCGCTATCTGCCGAGATGTTTAGCCCATGTATCGCGCGTTAACTATACCGCGCGTAGGATAATCAGCACACTCCCATTTTCGTTATAAAAACCGTACATTTTTCGTACCGCAGGGCGGAAGGATGGTATATTCTTTTATAATGGCCCCTCGTAGAAAGCTTTCCCGTGCGTCAAGGGCGGAATCCTCGCCCAGACGCCGTCGCATCCTGGCTCTGCTTAATTGGTCCACTCCTGAGCTGCGCCGCGGCATTCTGGAATATTCGCGGCAGGCGGTATGGCGGCTTGAGGAGGCGTTTGTCGTTTGGTGGGGCACGCCGCCCGAAGCGGTCGCTCCTTCGCCGGACAACCCTTTCGACGGCGTCATTGCGATGCTGGTCAACATGCCCTTGGCGCTGGCTGCGGCCATGCGCAGGTATCCCGTGCCGACAGTGAGCCTCTCCCTGCTATCGCCGCCGGGAGCGCGAACGGTCCTGGTGGACAACAAGGCCGCCGGCAGGATGGCCGCCGAGTCTCTGCTGGGCCGCGGGTTCCGCCACCTGGCGTTTGTCGGGGGTTCAGGACATCCCGAATGCAAGCAGCGGCTGGAGGGATTCCTTCAAGCCGCCCGCAAAGGCGGAGCAGCGGTGATAGAAGATGCCTTCTTATCCTCGCAGCGCCACGATGCCCTGGCCCTGGGGCGGCGAATCGCCGCGCTGCCCCGGCCGCTGGGCATCATGGGATTCAGCGATGGGACAGCTCGCATGGTGGTTGATGCGTGCGGTCTTGCCGGGCTGGCCGTCCCGGAAGAGATCGCCGTGATCGGAATGGGAAACGATCCGGTCATCTGCGAATCGTCGTCTGTCCCACTTTCCAGCGTTTGCGTGGATTACCATCAGTACGGCTACCAGGCCGCCAGGCTGCTCGACGACCTGATGTGCCGCCGGCGCGTGGTGAAAAGACCGGTGCTGATCGAACCTTCCGGCGTGGCCGAGCGTCAGAGCACCGACATCCTGGCCGTGCCGGACGTGCGAGTCGCGCGGGCTTTGAGGCACATCTGGCAAGACTACACCAATCCGCGGCTGGGAGTGGGTGATATCGCCGCGGCGGCGGGGATGTCCGTTTCGGCGTTGAATAACGCTTTCAAGCTGCACCTGGGCACGCCGGTGGGCTGGCAGATCCGCCACAAGCGCTTCTCCCATGCGATGGACCTTCTGGCCGGCAGCCAATACAAGGTCCACGAGATCGCCGCCGCGTGCGGCTACCGTGATGAGCATCACCTGCGATCGACCCTGCAGGCGCAGACGGGCCTGTCGCCGCGGGCCTGGCGGAAGAAGAATCGCGATGACGCCGGCGGTGATTGAGGACCGTTTGGCTACTTCAGGCCGAAGACTTCGGCCTTCTTCACAGTTGCCGCGCCGCCTTCGACGAAGAACGTCACGCTCTCGACAGAGTCCACTTTGAGGGCCTTGGCCAGGTGGTGGCGTTTGTTGGCGTAGAAGTCGATCTTCGATCCGTCGATCAGCACGTTCCACAGCAGGGTCTTGTTGTCGTAGTCTTCCCAGCCAAACGGCACGGGCACGCCCGCTATTTCAATTTGCGTGCCGGTCCAGACGATCTCGATCGGCTTGGGACTGGCGGCGATCTTGATGCCGACTTTGCTCGCGGCGCCGGGCGTCAACTCCATCGCGATGCGCACGCCCTTGGCGCCGGGCGTGGACAGTGGGGCGGCCGCGCCGGAGAGCGTCTTGGCCGCCAGAGTTTGCGGGGCAACTTCGCGGGCCTTGGACGTGCCCAGCACGGCAGGCATCTTCGCCAGCGAGCAGCGCTTGATGTGGTGGTCGGGGCCCTTGTAGCCCAGGCAGAACTCGCCCAGCGTGAAGTCGTTCTCCTGCACGACGATCAGGTTGCCCCCGGCCATGAAGTTGATCGCCGTCACGGCCGGGATCCCGGCGAAATTGTAAAAGCGGTGCTCGTGGTTGTGCCAGCCGAACACGTGATTCACCTTGTACTTGGCGATCAGGTCGTAGTACTTCTGGCAGCCGGTGGGAAAATGCACGAACGCGAAGATGCGCGTGCCCGGCTTGACGGCCGAGAGGTCCTTCTCCAGCCAGTCCGCGGCCACTTGCGGCACCGAGCCGTTGACGTCCTCGGGAATCGAGGGGTCCATCCAGTCCAGGCCGACGAAGTGTACGCCGGCGTAATCGAACGACCAGCGGATGGCGCCGAGATTCTTGGTGTAGCACCCGTTGCCGGCCAGCGGCGTCTGCTCAAGCCGGTGCGCCCCGTGGCCGCCGACGATGTCGTGGTTGCCCGGAACGGACATCACAGGCACAACGAATTTGGCCGCGTTGGCGGCCAGGGTTGCCGCCGAGTCGTCCCCGCCGGCGCTGTCGCCGGTGTTGATGCAGAATCGCAGCAGGGGCTTAAGCCTCCCCGCGGCCGGGCCGATCAGGTTGTACGTGGCGCCGGCGGCGTGGTCGTCGCTGACGTGCAGAAAGGCAAAGGGCAGCGACTGCTTTTCCTGCCGCAGACCGAAGTGTACCTTCGTCGCGTCGGCGATCTGGTCGATCCGCGCCCACCAACGCCCGCTCGGCCACATCTCGCTGGGCCAGTTGATCGCCACCACGCGCGAGCCCGCCTGCGGCGTAGTGGGGTCCGGGGCGATCTTGATCGAGTAGGTTCCGTCTGCCGCCGACGTGACGATGTTTACCCCGTCAGTCACGCGAACGCCGGCCAGGGGCTTCTCGCCCGCGTCGAACTTGCCGTTACCGTTGGCGTCGAGATAGACCGTCCCCGAAACGCTCTGGGGCACGTCCGCAGCGGCGGCGAATTGCACCGCCACAGCCAGGACACACAGCAGGAGCATAAGTCGCCTGATCACGTCCGTCTCCTTCAAAGGCAAGGACGCCGCCCAAAGCGCGGCGGCAAGTCTCAAGTCAGGGCAAGGCTGAACTCTGGAGAGTTTAACACGCAACAGAAGGGGTATTCCCCCGCATTTGCAAGAGAATCCGGCAGTGGCGGAATATTGGAATGACGGAATGATGGGCTAACGGGGGGTATGGCGGATATTCTGATAGGTTCCTGGCGCAGCGGGCTGTTCTTGCCTGAGCTTTCTGTAGAAACGCCGTGGCCGGTTGACTCGCTCTTGCGGGCTTTGTTCAGGCGAAGCATAATCTTCCTGCTGCGACCCGCTGGGGTAGTGCATCGATCTGTCCAGCAGCGGATGAGGAGTGGTTGCTGTGTCACGAACATCGAAGCGATATCATGAGACGCTCAAGTGCAAGGCAGATCCCCGCAATTTCAGGATCAGTTCGCTTCTGCTTTGCGTTCTGGCGGCGGCTCTGGGCTTGGTCAGCCTGACGGCCGTGGCCTCCGATCCATCGCCGGCAGCCAGCGCTCGCCCGCAGAGGCTCAAGAAGGAGACGAGCATGAACAAAGGCAATGACGCCGCACCGCAAACTGACCGCGTGAAGCAGGATGTTCTCTGGACAAGCGGCGAGAACGGCTACCACACGTACCGCATACCGGCCCTTGCCGTAACGCCAAAAGGCACGGTGCTGGCGTTCTGTGAAGGGCGCAAGAGCAGCCGCAGCGACTCGGGCGATATCGATCTGCTCGTGCGGCGTTCGACCGATAACGGCAAGACGTGGTCGGACCAGAAGATCGTCTGGGATGACAAGGGCAACACGTGCGGCAATCCTTGCGCGGTTGTGGACACGGCAACGGGAATCGTATGGCTCATGGCGACCTGGAACCGCGGCGACGATCGCGAAAGCGACATTATTGCCCAGCGCAGCAAGGATACGCGTCGCGTGTTCGTGATGTCATCCGCTGACGAGGGACTATCGTGGTCCAAACCCATGCAGATCACTGCCGACATCAAGCGCCCCGACTGGACATGGTATGCCACCGGACCCGGAAGCGGCATTGAGATCAAGCACGGACCTCATGCCGGCCGCCTGGTGATTCCGTGCGACCACATCGAGGCCAAGACGAAACATTACTACTCGCACATCGCATACAGCGACGATCACGGCAAGACGTGGAGGCTCGGAGGCTCTACGCCGAGCCATCAGGTCAACGAATGTGAGGTCGTCGAACTGTCCGACGGACACCTGATGCTGACCATGCGGAACTACGATCCGGCCAGGAAGAGACGCCAGAGAGCATTCAGCAAGGACGGGGGACTGACCTGGCAAGACCAGGGCTTCGACGAGGCGCTGATCGATCCCATCTGCCAGGCCAGCATCCTGCGGTACTCGTGGCCGGGGGCGGACAAGGAAAACGTCATTCTCTTCGCCAATCCGGCCAGCAACAAACGGGAGAACATGACGGTGCATGTCTCCGTGGACGACGGCAAGACCTGGAAGATAAAATGCCGGTTGTACGCAGGCCCCAGCGCCTATTCAGATCTTGCCGTCATGCCCGACGGCGCGGCGGCGTGTCTGTATGAGCGCGGCAAAGAACACCCTTACGAACAAATCGTATTTGCCCGGTTGGGGGCAGAGAACTGATCTCGCCGCAGAGGTCGCAGAGCTTGTTGCTATGGAGAGACGATGACGGATTAGCTGCGTTGGGTGGCGGCGCCCTGGATCTTGTAGATTATGCATAACTCATGTTAAGCTAATTGCTTATGGCTGCAATAGTGCGGGGTGTCGATATAAGGCATTGCATCATAAAAGTTTATGTTAATTGAGGGCCATGTTTTGTGGCGCGGCGGGGGGCTTCCCTGCAAACCGCTGTGAAAAGTACAACAAAGTGCAAGAAAGTGGAAGCGCTTGGGGGCGCTGCCAAAGACGCCAAGCCGCAAGCCTGTGTCGGGGTCTGGGTGCAAGCACATGGCGAACGTCGTTGAAAGACCGCCCGCCACGGGTAAGTTGCCCGGAAAGTTTTCTCATCTTGACGCCGGCGCGGCGGGGGGGCATAATCTGTCAATGGGACTCCATACTTCGCAATTCAGGGCCAAACCATGAAGACCAAGCTCATTGGCGATGCCATTACCTTTGACGACGTGCTGCTGGTGCCGCGGCGAAGCAGCGTGGTGCTCGACCAGCTCGATACCTCCACGCGCCTGACGCGGAACATCCGTCTGAACATTCCGCTGGTGTCGGCCCCGATGGACACCGTCACCGAGGCGGCGCTGGCGATCGCGTTGGCGCAGGAGGGGGGCATCGGCATCATCCATCGCAACCTCTCGATACACGACCAGGCCCGCGAGGTCGAGAAGGTCAAGCGCAGCGAGCACGGGATCATCGTCGACCCGGTTACGCTGGGGCCCGACGCCTCGACCGCCACGGCGCGAAAGCTGATGGCCGAGCACAACATCGGCAGTTTTCCGATCGTCGACGCGTCCGGCAAGGTGGTGGGCATCCTCACGCGGCGCGACCTGACGTTCCAGAACGAAGACTGCCTCATTGGACAGGTCATGACGCCCCACCCCGTCACCGCGCCGCCGGAGACCACGCTCGACGAGGCCGAGAAAATCCTCAACCGCCACAAGGTCGAGAAGCTCCCGCTGGTCACGCCCGACGGCAAACTCGCCGGCATGATCACCATGCGGGACATCGAGAAGCTGCGGCTGTTCCCCAAGAGCTGCAAGGACTCGCGCGGGCGATTCCGCGTGGGGGCGGCTGTGGGCGTGCTGGACTTCGACCGCGCCGAGCAGCTCATCAAGCGCGACGTGGACGTGATCGTGGTCGACACCTCGCACGGGCACAAGGACGTCGTGCTCGAGACGGTGCGGCAGATCAAGGCCGCTCACAAGATCGACGTGATCGCCGGCAACATCGCCACGGCGGATGCGGCTGAGGACATGATCGCCGCCGGCGCCGACGGGCTTCGGATCGGGATCGGACCCGGCGCCATCTGCACGACGCGGGTGATTACGGGCGTGGGCGTGCCGCAGATCACGGCCGTCAGCGACTGTGCCCGCGTGGGCGACTCCAGCGGCGTGCCGGTGATCGCCGACGGCGGCATTCGCCACAGCGGCGACATCACCAAGGCGATCGCGGCAGGGGCGTCGAGCGTGATGATGGGCAGCATGTTCGCGGGGATGGACGAGAGCCCCGGGCAGACGATCATCTTCAAGGGGCGGCGGTGCAAGGTATATCGCGGGATGGGCTCGATGGACGCGATGCTGGCCGGCAGCGCCGACCGCTACGGGCAAGACGCGCGCACGGCCCCCAACCGCCTGGTGCCCGAGGGCGTGGTGGGGCGCGTGCCGTATCGCGGTCGCCTGGCGGACTTCGTGTTCCAGATGATCGGCGGGCTCAAGAGCGGGATGGACCACTGCGGCACGCCCAGCATCGAGCAGCTTCGGACGGAGGCGCGCTTCATCCGCATCTCGGGCGCGAGCCTCACCGAGAACCACCCCCACGACATCACCATTACGCAGGAATCGCCGAACTATTCCAACTGGAACACCGAGGAGGAATAGCGCGGCGTCATCCGGCCGCATAGGCTGCGATGCGGTTGAGGACCTCCTGGTACAGGTCGTCGTCGAGCGGGCCGCGGTCGGCGGCGGCGACGTTGTCCTTGAGGTGCTCGACGTTGAGCGTTCCGACGATGCACGTGTGGCAGTGCGGGTGCGTCAGCGTGAATCGCAGGAGCAACTCGGCGGGTTTCATTCCATGAGGCAGCAGTTCATTGAGGCCGGCCTGCGCCCATGCGGACAGTCCGGCCTGTTGGGCGCGCTCGGGCAGTTCGCTGTCGGGCCCGCCGACGGCGATTCCCTCGCGGATGATGATCCCCGCGCCGACCTCCGCAGCCATCGAGATCGCGTCGTGGTGCATCGGCGCCAGGGCCGAATAGGGGATCTGGTAGGTCTCGAAGGCGCCCATCTCCAGGAACTGCAGCATGTGCGGCAGGGTCGTCGAGATTCCAATGTGCCGCGTGAGCCCCTGGCTGCGGATGTCTTCCAGCACGCTGACCAGATCGCCCGAGAGCACGTCGTCGGGGCTGGGGTTATGCAACTGCAACACGTCGACGTGGTCGGTGTGCATCCGGTCGAGGCTGGCGTGGATGTTGCGCATCAGCGTGTCGCGCGTCCACGTGTGGTCGCTCTGCATCGTGCCGCCGGCGTCCTTGGGATCGCAACCGCACTTGGTGGCCAGGTAATACTCGTTCCGGCGCGAAGCGATGTACCGCCCGATATACATCTCGCTGCGCCCGTAGTCCACGGCCGTGTCGATGAAGTTGATGCCCGTGTCGAGAACGGCGTTGAGGATCGCGTCGGCTGCGGCGTCGTCGACAGGGCGGCCGGACCATATCTCCGGTCCGCGCAGTTCCATGGCGCCGAACCCCAGTTGCGTGACCCTCAGTCCCGTCTGCCCCAGAAGTCTTGTAATCATTGCCCACCTCCCGTTTGAACTCACACCTCACAACTATGTTTTCAAGCTGGCGACGCTGTCGCGGATGGCGCTGATGAGGTCTTCACTGGGACCGCCCTTGGTCAGATAGGCTGCCGCGCCGGCCTCGCGCATCTCGGCGGCGATGGTGGCGTCTTCGTGCATGGACAGCCCGATGACGGCAGAGGCGGGGGCCTGGCGATGGATGAGTCGTGTGGCCTCGATGCCGTTGAGCACGGGCATGCTGACGTCCATGATGACGACGTCGGGGCGCGTATCGCGCGCGAGGTCCACGGCCATCTGTCCGTCGCTGGCCTCGGCGACGACCTGGATGTCGTCTTCGCCTTCGAGGAGGGTAGCCAGTCCCTGTCGCATGATGGCGTGGTCGTCGGCCAGCAGCACGCGGATCTTTCCGGGCTTGGGCGGGGTGGCGGACAGGACTCGCCGCAGCGAACTGACGCGCTGGTCAGGCGAGCCGAGCATGCCGTCGACGCCGGCCAGGCGGCGGTGAGGGTAGACCGCCCCGCGCAGCGGCGCGGTCACCACCACGCGCGTTCCGTGACCGGGGCGGCTGATCACGTCCATGGCGCCGCCGAGGGCTTCGATGCGTTCTCGGATGCTGAAGAGGCCAAAACCGGTTTCTTCCTGCTCACCGGTTTGGAGCAGCGTGGCGTCGAAGCCCGCCCCGCGGTCTTCCACGGCCAGTTCTACGCGGGCGTCGCGATTAATCGTCAGGCTGACAGTGGCTTGGGAGACCTGGGCGTGCTTGACGACGTTGAAGAGCAGCTCGCGGGCCGATTGGAAGAGGAAGCCCCGGAGGTCTTCGTCCTCGGGCTGGGCTTGCGGGTCGGCCTCGACATGCACGTCCAGGCCGTAACGTTCCTGCATCTGCTGGGTGAGCCATTCCAGCGCCGCCGGCAGGCCCAGTTCGTGGAGGATGGGCGGGTAGAGCTCGACGGCCAGCGTGCGGGAGGTCTCGATCGACTCGCGCAGGATGTCGTGTACGCGCCCCAGCAGATTCTGCTGGTGGGGGCTGGGCCCGCTGCGCAGCAGGTCCTCGACCCGCATGCGTCCCGCCACCAGCAACTGCTGAAGCTGTTCGTGCAGCACGTGGGCCACGCGCCGCCTCTCGTAGTCCTCGGCGCGGGTGATCTCGCTGGCCAGGGCACGAAGCTGCCGGGCCCGCCAGTTCGCCACGGCGGTGCGCTCGCTGACGCGGCGTTCGAGGTTTTCGTTGGCCGCTTCGAGCGTTTCCTGCAGGCGCTTGCGTTCGGTGATGTCGCGAGAGATGCCTCGATATCCCAGGTACTGCCCCTGGGCGTCAGAAAAGGCGGCGCCGCTGGTTTCCAGCACCACACGCTGCCCCTGGCGGTGGAGAAGTTCGCTCTGGGCGTTTTCGATTTTGAGGCGCGAGGCGTTCTGGTGAGCGAAGTGCCGGCGAACGCGAGACGCCTCCTGCGGCGTCATCAGATCGAAAGGCGTCTTGCCGATGAGCTCGGAAGGCTCGTACCCCAGCAGCGTCTTGACCGCCGGACTGGCGTAGGTAAACCGCCCGGCGGTGTCGATTTCCCAGATCCAGTCGGGGCTGCTCTGGGCGAGTGATTCAAATCTCTCCTGGCTGCTGCGCAGCGCCTCCATCACGTCCTGACGCTGGTCCGACATGAGGGCGTTCTTCAGCGCGACGGCCGCCAGCATCGCCAGGACTTTCAGCGCCCGCTGGTCGGTGCGGGTCAGGGGGCGGCAGTTGCGGGTATTGTGCATTTCGAAGCATCCCAGCAAATCGCCCGAAGATGTCAGCACCGGCACCGTGATCAGATTGTAGACGCCAAACTCGGCGCACAGATCCTGGTCCGCGTACGGGTCTTGCTCAATGTTGTTGGAGATATACGTCTTGCCGGTCTGCATGACGTGCCCCGGGACGCCGTGTCCGGGCTCGAACTCCAGATTGATCGCCTCGACCTCGGCGCCGCGGCGATAGTAGTCGCGGAACACGAGCTTGCCCTCGACGAGGCGCCCGCACGTTCCTGCCGTGGCGTCAATCAGCCGCATCGCAGCGTTCATCAACTCCCGCAGAACCTGCCGCGGGTCCAGGTCTTTATTGAGGCTGCGCGCGGCCCGAAGCAGCGTTCGCGTCTGCAACATCTGTCGGCGGAAACGCCGGTCTCTGAGCTCACTCTCAGTGCCGGGACTGTCTCGCCCGTGGAATTCCGCCCCGTCAGCCATGTCTCCCACTCCGATGTAATTGTGGACCGAGTAATTATAGGTAGACCGCATCGGCGGCCTCCGAATTTGTGCCGGGTCAATTGCGGCGCTGCCGCTTGGGTGGAATTGGCGCAGGGACCCATAAAAAAAGGCGGGCTTGTCGCGGGGGGGGACGACAAGCACCGCCACTGCTTCGGACCGGCCGGGGGGGGACCGATCCGAAAACGGGGTCATTTTCAGCGAACCGCAGTGCATGATCTCAAGCACTCTGCGACTCTAAAAGCGGATTATAAGCGGTAAGAAATAGACCGCAAGAGAATTGTACGGGAATAACCTGATGGCTAGTGGGGGAGATGATACAAGCACATACTTTCCAATGGGTTAAACGGCGGCAAAAATTTCAAAATTGTCCCTATGGTATAAGAAATGAGTCGTCAGCGCTGCCGCGTTTGCCCTGGCCTTCGGTGCCATCATCGTTGGCGGCATAGATGTCGTCATCGTTTGTAGGCTCGTTAACCGTGCCGTCTAACCAGACGGCCGAGCCATCATAGCGGCCAACGTTCTGCCCCTTGCCATTGTGGTTGGGCGAGCAGGCGGAGTTGTTGTCGCCGATGGCGGTGGTTCCGGGCGTGCAGCGGGGATTGGCGTCGCCGACGATGACCAGCGTGGATTTGTCGGTTGTGACTTTCGCCGGGAACGCTACCTGCGAGAGATAGCTGTAGGAGACGGTCGCCAGGGTGAACGCCGAGTCGCCGGCAGCGGGTTCATTCTTGCCACGGATGCTTCCGGCTTCAGGGCATAGAAAGATGCCGCGAGGCGAGAAGCCCTTGTCGATGAGCACCCACAGTCCGGCGACATTGCCGTCGGTGAGACTGCCCCAGTTGGCGGAGGTCAACGTCGCGGAAATGGGAAGGGCGTTGGGTTGACCGGTGCGGCCGCGATGCATCTTGGGATCGCGGGCGTATTCCAGGCACGCTGCTCCGATCTGGCGGATATTGCTGGCGCACTTGGCCTGATAGCTCTTGCGGATCAGGATGCCGACCGTGGGGACCAGGATGACGATCAGGACAGCCAGAATCGCCAGTACCACCAGCAGTTCGATCAGGGTGAACGCCTTTTGCCGTCGGGGGGCGGCGGCCCGCTTGAGGGTGGGTGGGATGCTCATGTACATATTGTAGAACCGCACCGCGGGCGAGTCAACGTGGAGCATCGCGCGCAGAAGGCTCTGTCACGCCCTTGCGTTTCATAGGGCGGCGGCGCATAATGGCGGCCTTCAATGGGATAACACATGGCTCAGAACGGAAAATCCAACTCCTTGCCTCCGGCGCCGACGGTCCTGGTGGTGTTCCTGACCGTCCTGGCGATGCTGTCGGTGCTGGCGGGTGGAATTATCTCCTGCGTGTCGCTGTACGATTCCGGCCGCCACGACGGATTGAGCAACGGCGAGATCGTCTCGGCCCTGGTGATCCTGGCCGGGGGCACGGTCGTGGGGTGCCTGCTCTGGGCGCTGGCGTACGTGGTGCGCATTCAATATGAAACCGCCGTGGCGCTGCGGCGACTGGCGTCGCAACGCGCCCCTGTCGCCGCGCCGGCCGACACTCAGCGAGGCCCCGCCGACGCCCAACTGCACCTCCTGCACGAGATGGTGCGGCAGATGGCCCAGCTCAACGCCGCCCAGCAGTCGCGTGCCAGTGCGGCCGCCCGCTCGGTCAAACGCCAAATCCAGCAGGCGCCCCTGGCGCCGCCGCTCGACGAGGCGCAAGACATGCCTACCGCCGAGGCGGTCGACGCCCGCCCGGCGCCGGTAGCGATGAGCGAGCCGCCTCAAAGCCTGGCCGTCACGGAGGAACTGCCCTCCGCTCTCGACGACGACGGGCCTGTCCAGAGTCCCGAGGGCGCCGGCGGCGACGGCGAGCTCGCACAGGATGCCCCCGAGCCCAAGCCCTCGCCCGTCATGGAAGCGGCCAGCCATGAACTCCAAACCTGCCGCACCCGGGCCGAAGACCTGATGGCCCTGGGGCATTTCGATCAGGCCGAAGCGGCCGTGCGCCAACTGCTCCAGGTCCACACCGGCTTTGAACCCGCCGAACGCCTGCTCGAACGCATTAAGCGGGAATCCGACATCTACCACCGCGAGATGCGCCTGCGCATGAAGCGGGAGGTGGAGAAGCAGAGCGAGGCGCGCCAGTGGCGACAGGCGGTTGTGGCTGGGCGAAAGCTCATCGACGCCTATCCCGATTCGCACGAGGCCAGGCAACTGGCCCTGCGGATGGACACGCTGGAAGACAACGCCCGCATCGAAGAGGTGCGCGAGCTGCGAGACCAGATCCGAGACATGCTCGACCGCCGGCGGTACGTCGAGGCCGTCAAGGTCGCCGAGGACGTGATGGAACGCTTCCCCGAAACGCAGGCGGCAGCAGAGCTGCGCGGTCAGATCGGCCGCCTGAGAGGCCTTGCCCGAGGCGAGAACCTGCCATGAATATTCTGCTGGTCGGAACCGGCGGGCGCGAACACGCGCTGGCCTGGAAAATCGTTCAGTCCCCCCTGTGCGAGAAGCTGTATGTCGCCGGGGGCAACCCCGGGATCGCCCAGCACGGCGAGTGCTTCGACGTGCCCGCCTCAGACCACGCTGCCATCGTCTCCCTCGCCCAGCAATACAAGTGCGAGTTGGTCGTCGTCGGACCGGAAGACCCGCTGGCCGAAGGGCTGGGCGACGCCATCCGCGCCGCCGGATTGCTGTGCTTTGGTCCCACCGCCGCCGGCGCCCGGATCGAGGCCGACAAGGCCTACGCCAAGAGCCTCATGCGCAGCGCCGCCATCCCCACCGCCGAGGCGCGAATCTTCACTGATCTGCAGACCGCCAAGGACTACGTCCTCTCGCGAGAGCACGGGGTGGCGGTCAAAGCCGCCGGACTGGCCAAGGGCAAGGGCGTGGTGGTCTGCCCCGAACCGTACATGGCCGTCAAGCCCCTCGAACAGATGATGGAGCAGCGTCTCTTCGGTGACGCGGGCAAGACCGTGCTCATCGAGGAAATGCTCACCGGCCAGGAGGCCACCGTTTTGGCGATGGTCGACGGGCGCACCATCTACACGATGGAAGCGCTGCAGGACCACAAGCCCATCGGCGACGGCGACACGGGCCCCAACACCGGCGGCATGGGCGCGTACAGCCCCGTGCCGTTTATCGACGACAAGACCAGCGCCCGCATCGAGAGGGAAATCCTCGTGCCCATCGTCGATGCCATGCGCCGCGATTTCGGCCGATACGAAGGCGTGCTCTACGCCGGGCTGATGTTCACGGCCGCCGGGCCCAAGGTCATCGAGTTCAACTGCCGCTTCGGCGACCCGGAATGCCAGCCGTTGATGATGCGGCTCAAGAGCGACCTGGTCGAGGCGATGGTCGCGGTGGCTCGGCACCGCCTGGACGAGGTGACGATGGAATGGGACGCCCGCCCCGCGGTCTGCGTCGTCATGTCCAGCGGCGGATACCCCGGCGACTACGCCAAGGGCTTTGAGATCACCGGCGTCGCCGACGCCGACGCGATGGCCGACGTCAAAGTCTTCCACGCCGGAACGGCGATGAAAGACGGCAAGCTCGTCAACACCGGCGGGCGGGTCCTGGGCGTCACCGCCCTGGGCGATACCATCGCCGACGCGCAGCAGCGCGCCTACGCCGCCGCCGAAAAGATCCACTGGCAAGGCTGCTACTACCGCAAAGACATTGCCGCCAAGGCGATCAAGCCCCAGTAACGATTCAGCTCGGATATCTCACCGCGGAGATCGCGGAGATCGCAGAGAAGCAAGGGGCTCAAAGCATAGCTAATCTAACCTCGCGGCACATGAATGTTTGAAGACGCTTCCGCACGGCGCTGTAAATCTCTTTTTATACCTCTGCGGTCTCCGCGATCTCCGCGGTGAAAACTCCCAGCCCGTCGCGGGCGTCAGAAGTGGTCTCGCTGGCTGAGCATCGGGTGCTGGTCGGGAAAGAGCACCGGCAGCAGGCGATTGGCCTCGCCGGTCAGTTTGATGCCAGCCGCGTCGATCGTCTCAAACGGGTCCTGCGTTCCGACGACAAGCTGCACTACGTGCATGCCCCCGCGGATGGCGTTTCGGCACGCCGCCGGTTTGGCCAGGCCCACGCGGCCGCGATCGATCTTCAGCAGCACCTTGCCCGTCTGGTCTTCGATGAGCAGCTCGCCGCGCCACGCGGCTAACTCCGAGTGCTTCAGGCGTCGCGACAACTCGCCGGTCAGCTTGGACATGGTGCTTTCGAGATTCACCATCGCGACCATCTCGCCGCCGTTGCGGGTGTACGTGGTCGAGCAGTTGCACGACACGCGGCGGATGCGGCGGCACAGGTCGCTGTCGTGATGAAGGCACATGAAGTTGATCTTCTTGCAGCCGTTCTGATCGGCCAGCAGCCGCAGGGCGCGCAGCACCTGCTCGGTGTCGCCGGCGAACTCCGCCACGTTGACGTCCTGGCCGCCGAAGGAACAGATGATGTAGCCATCAAGGGTTGGGGCGCCGCGGCCGCGGACCGGCCAGGCAAAGTGCTTGTGGCCCCACTGCAGCATCGGCCCGCGAAACGTCGGGCGCACGGCCGTGCCCGTAAGGCCGGCGTGATAGCGGTTGTAGAGACGGTCGAACGCGTCGCGCGGCGGGTCTTCCAGCAGCACCGGTGCGGCGTGGGGCTTTTCGGCGGGCAGTTCCGAAACGCCGATCGACCAGTGCCGGCCCGGCCACGAGCGCACGTAGCCGTAGCGGTGGTAGAAGTCATGCTTTCCGAAGAGCACGGAGAGGTCGTATCCGCAGCGGCGCATCTGGGCCATGTTCTCGTTGCCGGTGAAGGTCATGAGTCCGCGGCTGCGGTATCGCCCGTCGGTGGCCACGGCCCCGATGCCGCCGCACTTGACTCTCGCGGTGCCGATGCGCATGGCGTAGTTCCACACGCCCCAGTGGGTGACGATGTGCCCGTCCATCAGGCCGATCGTCGAGGCCGACCAGTCGAAGTGGCTGTTGCCGAAGTAATACTCGCGGCAGTACTTCTGCCAGCCGTAGTACTCGTTGCCGCCGGAGAAAACCTTCCCGGTCAGGTCGTAGATTTCATCGGCGTGGATCGTCGGGTCCGGGCAGATCAGCGTCAGCGGGGGGCTTTGCACTTTGCTCATTGATCTTCTTTCATTTATCGGCGGAACTCTTGGGGGCGGGTGCTTCCTGCGTCGTCGGCGACGGCGCCTCGCCTGCAATCTCCCACGCCAGCGCCTGCAGGGCCTGGGCCTGGGGCTCGGCCAGGTTCGCCAGGGTCTTGCCCGCGGCACTGAGTTTTGCGGGAAGGCCTCTGGGATCTGCATTGTACAGCACGCGGTAGAAAATGCATGCCGCCAGGTACGTGCCCGCGACGCTGGGGTGACTGCCGTCGCTGTGGTAAAGGCCGATACCAGGATGTTGCCGTCGGCACGCGGCGAAGGCCTCGCCCACCGGCGCCATCGCTCCGCCGGATGAACGAGCCGCCGCGGCGTACTCGCGCGTCAGGGCTTCCTGCGTCTGTGGGGCGTCTTTGCGCGCCCAGGTCTGGTAGAAGAGGGGCTTGGCGCCGGCTGCGGCGGCTTCCTTGGCCAGCAGCGCCGCGAACTTCTGGAAGACCTCGGCCCGCACGAAGGGCATCTGGCTTTGTTCCTGGAGCACGACGACGTCCCACGTGCCCGCGGCGATCTGCTTGCGAACGCCGGTGCTCTCCCAGTGCCGCTGCAGCGTGCATCCGCCCGGAGCGTTGAGGGTATATTCCAACCGCCGCGACTGACCGGCGGCCGCGGCCATCGCCTGGATCATCGCCGGCAGGTCGTTGACGAAGATGTAGCTGTTGCCCACGAACAGCACGCGCAACGGCGTGGTTTTTCCGGCGGCCATCACAGTGCCTCCCGGCGCGCCGCAGAGCAGGGCGGCGCCCGTCAGAGCGGCAAGAGCCGCCGCTATGGATATTGCTCGCAGCATGTCGGTCGCGTCGCGCGGCGTCAGGCGCCGAACTTCTCGAGCTTTCCGGCGTGGGCCAGCGCCAGCGGGAGCAGCTCGCGGGCGGGGATGGTGCCGATCTGGCCGTGGCGGCAGGCAACCTCGTTAAAGCTGTTGCCGTCGCCGCCGCGCAGGTGCGGGGCCTTCATCAACGCCGGAACGCCGTGCCAGCTATGGGCCTTGAGCGAGGGCGGCGTCGAGTGGTCGCCGGTGACGATCAGGACGTCGGGGTTAGCCGCCAGCAGCGCCGGCAGGGCCGCGTCCATCTCTTCGATGCGGGCGATCTTGCCGGCCAGGTCGCCGTCTTCGCCGGTCTTGTCGGTGTACTTGAAGTGGGCGAAGATGAACGTGTAGTCGCTGCCCTTGATGAGCCTGGCCACTTCGGCGCAGATGTCGGCAGCGGTGGTCGGCGTGGCGACGACGTCCATCCCGACCAGGCGCGCCACGCCGCGATACATTGGGTATCCGGCGACGGCGGCGGCCTTGAGCTTCCATCGCTGGGCGAAGTTGGGCCAGTCCGGAAACTTGGCGAACCCGCGGGCGAGGATCATGTTGGCCTTGGGCTCGTCGGCCAGGATCTTCTGCACCTGCGTGAGGATGTCGTCGACGATCTTTGCGGTGCGCGACGTGTGGTGGGGGGCTCTGACCGGCGAAAGCGGAGCCGCGCCGACGACCTGGGGGTCGGTCTCGCCGACATTCTCGTCCAGATTGTCGCCGCGGAGCACCATCAACGCGCGGTGCTCGGCTTCGGTCTCGAAGAACACTTCCACGCCGGCGGGGACTTTGAGCTTGGCCTTGATCTTCGCCAGGCAGGCGCGGTTGACGTCGTCGCCGATGCGCCCGGCGCGGCGGTCGATCACCTTGCCATCCTTGTCCAGCGTGCAGAAGTTCAGCCGCGCCGCCACGTCGCGCTTCTCCAGCGGGAACTCCAGCCCCAGCGCGCCCAGCACGCCGCGCCCGACCTGGTAGACCAGCGGGTCGTACCCGAATAGGCCCAGGTGCCCCGGACCGCTGCCGGGCGTGACCGCCGTGGCCACCGGCAGCGAAAGCCCCAGCGCGCTGACAGCCGCGAGGGCGTCGAGGTTGGGCGTGCGGGCCTGCTGCAGGGCAGTGCCCTTACCGCCATTGTCGATGTCGCCCAGCCCGTCCATGACGAGCATGACGATGCGCTTGTCGTTCTTGATCGCCAGCGAACTGATCAGGTTTCCGTAAACGTCTTCCATGGTTCTTCCTTCCCAATAAGGCGGGTGATTGTAACAGGGCGGCGGCGGGAAGAAAAGAGAACACGACTCCGTGTCCCGAAGGGACACTTCGGGCATAGCCGGGGGCAAGCGAAGCGCAGCCCCCGGAAGCATGATATAGAAAATAGCTGCCCCGAAGGGGCGACCAGAGTCTTTGGCGGGCTACTGCCCGCCCCTTCGGGGCGGCAGGTCAAACCCTGTGCCGGGGGCTGCGCCTTCGCTCGCGTTGCTCGCTTCGGCTTGCCCCCGGCTTATGTCCTGTGCGTCCCTTCGGGACGCCACCCGGACTACGCGGTGTGCAGCTTCTTTTTCAGCAGCGTGAGGATCTGCGCCTCATTGATGGGCTTCTGCAGCACGCCGTCAAGCCCCATGGCGCTGTAGTCGGCCAGGCGGTTGAAGTCGTCGCCGACGGAGCTGAGCAGCAGGATGGGCGCCGTGTTGTGCAGGGCGCGCAGTTCCTTGACGAAGCTGGTCCCGGCGTCGACTTCTTCCATCATCAAGTCGACGATCACCAGGTCGGGCTTGATGTCTTTGTAGACGCGCAGGCCCTCTTCGGCCGACGCGGCCTCGGCCATGATGTACCCGTTCTTCTCCAGGATCATCCGCATGACATCCAGGAAGTCTTTGTCGTCGTCGATGTACAGGATCACGTGCTTGTTGTCTTGCATGCTCTAAATCCTATTTACAGCAGTGGCAGAGGAAGCCGGTTCTTCGCAGCGCCACGGGCGCACCTGCGCCCAGTCGCCGCCGCTCAGCAATGTCCGGGCAAACGCCGTCGCCGCGGCCAGGTTGTCCATGGCGGCCGCACTGAGACGCTCGCCGAACTCGTTGAAATCATACCCTCGAACGGCCAGGATGTAACCTTCGGCCTTGGCGGCAAAGAGTTCCCCGGCCAGGCTCATCGCCGCCGCCGGGGAGAGACTGTGGCTGGAAAAGCTCAGATGCTCGGCGGGCTCGATCCGCGTGAAGGAGAACGGCTCGGGGCAGTCGGTGGAGGCATCGGCGAAAACCACGCGGTCGCAGCCGGCGATCGCCTGGGCGTGCTCCACGCTGACCTGGTAGTCGATGTCGACGGTGACGTTGGGCAGGGCCATCTCTTCGATCGCCTGCGCCAACGCCGGACCCAGGCCGTCGTCAAGACGGCCGGGGTTGCCGAAACCGATTAGCAGGATCTTTTGCGGATCAGACATCTTTTCTATCCCAACAACTTAAAAACCGACGACGAGGACGAGGACGACGACGAGGACGAAAAACATTCATCCATCCACTCATCCACTCATCCATCCATCCATCCATCCATCCGCTTCCCATGGCGACCCGCTTCGCGTGCCTGCCTGCCGGCAGGCAGGTCGCCATGCCACCCTTTACTTTGTTCTCGTGTCGAGTAGCGTGCCGTTGCTGTCGTAGAGTTCGACGAGCAGGGGCATCTTGCCCATGGCGTGCGTTGCGCAGGACAGGCAGGGATCGTACGCCCGGATCGCCACTTCGATGTGGTTGAGCAGGCCTTCAGTGATCTCCTTGCCGCTGAGATAATCGCGGGCGACGCCCTGGACGGCGCGGTTCATCGGCTCGTTGTTGCTGGTGGTCGAGACGATCAGGTTGCACATGGTGACCTGGTCGTCGTCGTTGACCTTGTAGTGATGGAACAGCGTCCCGCGCGGGGCCTCGATGATGCCCACGGCCTCATTGCGCCGCTGGCCGCGGACGATCAGGTCCGTGCCCTGCAGGTCCTTGTCGTGCAGCAACTCGGCGATCTTCTCGATCGAGTGCAGGTTCTCAATCATCCGCGCCCAGTGGTACGCCATCGTGATGTTGTTGGGCTTGCCGTTGGTGACGGCCATGAACTCTTTGCGGGCCGCCTCGGCCTCGGGGGTGGCGATCGAGTCGCAGGCGTTGATGCGTGCCAGCGGGCCGACGCGGTACCAGCCTTTTTCCGGACCGAGGCTCTTGATGAAGGGAAACTTCATGTAGGACCAGTTCTTCACTTCCTCAGCGATGTACTTGGCGTAGTCCTGGTTGTCGACCTGGTCGAAGATCTTCTTTCCCTGGGCGTCGATGGCCCGCAGGTTGCCGTCATACAAATCCATGCACCCGTTCTTCTTGACGATGGACAGGTGGTTGGACTCGAAGGAGCCGAAGTCTTTGACCTTGTCGAGATTCTCGACGGTGTAATCCTTGGCGACCTTCAGCGCCCCGCGGCCCCACGCGAGCATCTGGTCGAGGTCCTTGAGAAAGAAATCCCGCTCGGCGATCGACAGGTTCTTGTTGATGCCGCCCGGGATCGCGCCGGTGCCGTGGATCTTCTTGCCGGCGGTGGCCTTGATGATCTCCTGCCCGTACTTGCGCATCATCACGCCCTGGACGGCCAAGTCGGGGAATTTGGCCGCCACGGCGATCACGTTGCGCAGCGCCACATCGGCCCCGAACCCGAACAGCAGATCCGGGCTGGCCAGGTGGAAGAAGTGCAGGCTGTGCGACTGGAACATCTGTCCGTAGTGCATGAGCCGGCGCATCTTCTCGGCGGTGGGGGTGAGCTTCTCGCCGCCGACGATGCGGTCCATGGCCTTGGCGGCCGCCAGATGATGGCTCACCGGGCAGATGCCGCAGAGGCGCTGGATCATGACGGGGATTTCCCAGAAGGGCCTGCCCTGGACGAATCGCTCGAAGCCGCGGAACTCGACGATGTGGAGCCGGGCCTGCGAGACCTTGTTCTGGTCGTCCAGGATCAGGGTGACCTTGCCGTGCCCCTCGACGCGGGTGACCGGCTCGATGACTATCCGATTTTTGTTGGCAGAGACCACGCGTTATTCTCCAGTGACTTAGTCGTACTTGACCAGTTCGTAGGGCAGATCCAGGGGCTTGTTGGTCAGCAGGGCCACCAGGGCCTGCCAGATGGTGTCGGCCTTGGGAGGGCACCCGGGCAGGAAGTAGTCCATCTTGACCACCTCGTGGCAGGGATAGACCTTGTTGAGCAGCAGGGGGATCTCCGGATCGTTGGGGATCTGGCCTGAGGGGTTGTGGACGGTGGGGCCGTTGAGGTAGGCCTCGTCGAGGCACTCCTTGAGCGGGATCCAGTTGCGCAGGGCGGGGATGTCGCCCATCAGCGCGCACTCGCCGACGGTGACGAGGATCTTGCAGTGCTTGCGGAACTCTTCCAGCGTGTGGACGTTTTCCTCGTTGCAGCATCCGCCCTCGATCAAGCCGATGTCCACCGGTCCGGTGATGTGCTTGATGTCGTCGATGGGCGAGCGGTCGAAGTCGACCAGCTCCGCCAGTTGCAGGATCCGCTCGTCGATGTCCAGGATCGACATGTGGCAGCCGAAGCATCCGGCCAGAGAGCATGTTGCGATTTTGGGTTTTGCCATGGTTTATTTGCCTCGGGGCTTACTGGGGCTTGGTGGCCTCGATTTCCGATCCGATGGGTTGAGCGTCGTACTTGCGCTGACCGTAAGGCACGCGGAAGGCGGTGTCTTTCTTGAGGATGGTGCCGACGGGGCAGGCCTCGGCGGCCTTGTCGTCGACAGAGGCTTCCGTGCCGGCCAGACCCTCGGCGGAGTTGAAGGCGATCTTCTTGCTCGGTCCGCGCCCGACGAACCCGTAGGCGTTCTTGCCGTCGAGTTCTTTGCTCGAGCGGATGCAGCGGGCGCAGAGCACGCAGCGGCTGCGGTCGATGAACAGGTCCGGGTGCGAGGCGTCAATCTCGCGGTCGGGATACTGGAAGGGGTACTTGGGCACCATCATCTTGAAGCGGTAGCCCAGGGCCTGCAGTTCGCACTTTCCGCTGACTTCGCAGAACATGCAGAAGTGGTTGCCCTCGACGTAGAGCATCTCGACGATGCTGCGGCGGACTTCCAGCAGCGCAGCGGTGTCGTTCTCGACGACCATGTCATTAGCGATGGGCTGCGTGCAGGCCGTCTGCGGGCGCCCGTTGACCATCACCGTGCAGACGCGGCAGGCGCCGTAGGGGCTCAGCCCCTTGAGGAAGCACAGGCGGGGGATGTAGATCCCGGCCGCGTCGGCGGCCTGCATGATCGTCTGGCCCGTCTGGCCGGTCACCTCGACGCCGTCAATCGTGAACTGGATCATCTGGCTCATAAGTGGGTTCCTGTTAATACAGCGTGGACTGGCGGCCGGTGATGGCCTTGGCATCGCTGAGGGCTTCGTGAATATTGAAGCGGCGGATCATCTCGCCTTCGGGTTTTTTCAGCCGCTTTTCGTATTCGCCGCGGAAGTTCTTGATGGTCGTCAGGATCGGGTTGGGCGAGGTCTGGCCCAGGCCGCAGCGGCTGGCGAGTTTGACGGTCTTGCCGAGGTCTTCGAGGTACTCGATGTCGCCGGGTTCGCCTTTTCCGTCGAGGATGGCGTTGAGGCGCTGCTCGAGCAGCACGTTGCCGACGCGGCAGGGGGTGCAGTATCCGCAGCTTTCGTCGCAGAAGAACTCCATGAACTCGTTGGCGATCTCCAGGACGTTGCGCTTGGGGCCGAAGATCATGATCGAGCCGCCGGTGGCCAGATCGTCGTAGCAGATAGTTCTGCCGAACTCGGCCTTGCCGACCATCTGTCCGCTGGGCCCGCCGACCTGGACGGCCTGCGTGTCTTCAGCGCCGGCCATCTCGAGCACCTCCGAGAGCTTGACGCCGAAGGGGACTTCATAGACGCCGGGCATCATGCAGTCGCCGCTGATCGACAGGAGCTTGGTTCCGGGCGAGCCCTTGGAGCCCATCTGGGCGAACCAGCCCGGACCCTTTTCCATGATGCGGGCGGCACAGCAGAAGGTCTCGACGTTGTTGACGGTCGAGGGGCAGCCCATGTAGCCCTTCTGGGCCGGGAACGGCGGGCGGGTCTTGGGGTCGCCGCGCAGGCCTTCGCACGAGCTGATCAGCGACGTCTCCTCGCCGCAGATGTACGCCCCGGCGCCCATCTGGATTCGGATGTCGAAGTCGAAGCCCTGCTTGCCGGCGATGTTCTTGCCCAGCAGCCCCTTGGCCCGGCGCTCGCTGAGGGTGCGCTCCAGCAACCGCCGCAGGTAGGCGTACTCGGCCCGCAGATACACGATGCCTTCGCGGGCGCCGATGGCGTAACCGGCGATGGTCATGCCCTCGAACATCAGGTCGCTCTGCTCGGTGAGGATCACGCGGTCCTTGAAAGTGCCCGGTTCGCCTTCGTCGGCGTTGCACAGGACGTACTTGGTCGCCCCTTGGGCCCCTCGCGTGAAATCCCACTTCATCCCGGTGGGGAAGCCCGCGCCGCCTCGCCCGCGCAGTCGCGAGGTCTTCATGTCGCGAATGACTTCCTGGGGCGTCATGGCCACGGCGTTGCGAATGGCCGCTCCGGGCTCCATGCAACCGCAGATGATCGGTCCGGCCTTGCGGATATTGTTGATGACCATCGAGTGGACGAGTTCGTCGGCGTTGTTTCCGTCGCCCAGTTCGTGCTTGAGTTTGAAGTACTCGGCGCCGCCTTTGAGCTTGGCGGCGATCTCGCGGGCCATGTCGGTGTTCATTCTCGTGAACACCTCGTCGTTGACCAGGCAGGCGGGGGCCTGGTCGCTCATGCCGATGCAGGCGGTCCATTCCAGGGTGATGCGCCCGTCGGGGGTGGTCTGGCCCATCTCGATGCCCAGTTCCTGGCAGAATGCCTGGGCGATGCGGTCGACGCCTTTGATCTTGTCGATGACGTCGTTGCACAGGCGGATGACGACCTGGCCTTTGGGGCGGCTGGACAGGAACGAGTAAAAAGACACGACGCTCTCGACCTCGATGCGCTGCGTCGACAGCTCGCCGGCGATGAGGTCCATGGCCTCGCTGGTGACGCCGCCGGTCTGTTCCTGTACGCCGCGGACCACGTCCATCATCCGCGCGCGGTCATTGCCGCAAGAACGGCAGACGCTTTTGACGATGCTTTCCAGACTCTCGCTCATCGCAGTCCTCAGATTAATTGGTTGAGGTATCGTTTCGCACGTGACAGTCTGATAATAAAACAGGAAATCTATTCTAGCCACTAAAATCAAAGGTTCGCTGTGAAAAATTAAGGGCAACCACCTGTCGGGCATCAGGGCAACATTAACAGCGGGCGATTCGTCCGCATTTTCAAAGGGACCGCTGCGTCCTACGCTGGATCCGCTGAATGCAAATCTTTTGCATGTTTTTTCTTGTCGGATGAGACAAGGTGCCGTAAACTACGGCCCAGAGGTCCCTTTCGCGGCAATGCAGGAGAAGGAGCATGGACAAGAGCAGCATCCGTGTGCGCATGTCGGCAGTTCTATGTCTGATTGCAGCATTTCTAGCGATGGTTGCCGCCCCCGTCCGTGCCGACGAGCCTGTCATCGTAAGGATGGTCACCTCTGCCGTTGAAGACCTTGGGCTGCAGGAGGCAGGCGATCGAGGCCTGGTGCAGAACGCCGGGGCTACGTTCGCCTTGACCTATGGTTCTTTGCTCAATGCCAATCCCCAAGCCAAAGCCGCTTTCAATCTCGCGGCTGCCCGTTGGGCTGCGGTGCTGGGCGACGATGTCACTATCCACCTGACGCTGGATCTCGATTCCACGCTGGGGGCCAACGTGCTGGGCTCCACCAGTTCCGCGAAGTATTACTGGGGCTACACGGAAATTCGCGACATGATGGTGGCTAATGCCGGCGAGGTCAATAACGCTCGCGAGGCGGTATTGCTGCCGAATCTTCCCACGGCCGCGCAGTTTTCGGCCAAGGTGCCGACGGGCTGGGGACTCGACGGTTACATGTCGTTTACGTTGGCCAATTATCACGCTCTGGGGGGTACGGAGTTGCTGACGGCCTCGGATGGCACCATCAAGTTCTCGAGCAACTTCGCCTGGGATTACGACCCCAGCGACGGGATCGACGCCGACAAATACGATTTCGTGGGCGTGGCCATGCACGAGATGGGGCACGCGCTGGGCTTCATCAGCCATGTCGATTGGGTCGATTATATGTTCACCACGACCAATCCCGATTACAGGTTCATCGAACCGACGCCGCTGGACTTTTTCCGCTTTGCGGCCGCCGATGTTGCCGCGTCCGGGTTCGACTTCACCACCACCGCGCGATATCTGGCCCCTGGGGGGGAGCAGGTCTTTTACTTCGGCGATGGCATCGCTGAGCTTTCGACCGGTTCGGACTATGGCGATGGATGGCAGGCGTCGCACTGGAAGATGGGGAGTATGACCAACCTGATGGAGCCAGCTGTGGCTGCTGGACACCTGATGACCATCAGCCCGCAGGACCTGATCGCGATGGACCTGATCGGCTGGCAGATAATCCCCGAGCCGGCAACGCTGTCGCTGCTGGTCGCTGCCGCGATGGTCCTGCTGCGGCGGCGTCGGCGGGTCTGAGGGGATGCAAATCATCGCTTTTTTCTCTTGGCGCAGGGGCTATGGACGGATATATTCCCGCGCCAGAGGATAAGAGGATTCCCAGGAGCCGCGTTCTTCCAAGGAGATTTCGTCATGACACCCGTGAACGGATTCGCGCGCAACGTTTCATTATCGCTGTTGGTCGTTTTCGCCGCCTGCCTGCCGTGCGGGCACGCCCACGCCAACACCACCTTTGCCCTGACGTATGGCTCCGGGCTGGATTCCAATCCCGCAGCCAGGGCGGCGTTTGACCAGGCCGCGGCCAACTGGTCGGCGTTGCTCAAAGACCCCATCACTGTCAACATTCACGTGAACCTGACGTCGCTGGGCGGTACCCTGGCGGTTACCAATTCGATCTGGCATCTTGATGATTATTCGTCCATTCGCGACTTGGTTTCGGCCAACGCCGGAGAGGTCAACAACGCCCGCGAGGCGGCGTTGCTGCCTGCCTTGCCGACCAGCGCCGAATTTTCAGCTATCTTGCCCGTCGGCTGGAGCGTGGGCGGCATGTCCGTAACGCTAGCCAACTATCATGCCCTGGGCGGGACGTTGGACCAGGGCAAATTGGCCGGCGCGGTCGCGTTGTCGTCGGACATCGCCTGGGACTACAACCCCGCCGATGGCATCGGCGCCGCCCAGTTCGATTTCGTCGGTCTGGCCATGAGGCAGATCGGGCACGTGCTTGGGTTCATGAGCGACCTGGACTACATCGACGCCTACCTGGCGTATACCCCCGACTACACCATGCCGACGCCGCTGGACCTGTTCCGGTTTGCGGCCGCCGATGCGGGGTCGCCCACCTTTGACTTTACCAGCGCGGCGCGATACCTGACGCCCGGGGGCAGCCAGGTGTTCTATTATGGCGACGGCGTCGCGGCGCTATCCACGGGCTACTACAACGGCGATGGGGCGCCGGCGTCATTGTGGGAAGCGGGCGATATGTCCAATCTGATGGAACCGGCCGTGGCCGCCGGTCAACGGATGACTATCAGCCAGCAGGACCTGATCGCGATGGACCTGATCGGCTGGGACGTCGTGCCGGAACCGGCGACGCTGTCCGTGCTGGCGGCAGGTGCATTGCTGTTGATGCGTCGCCGTCGCAGTTGAATGCAGACCCTGGTAACTGAGCCCCTCCCCAGCTCCCCCGTCCGGAACGTCCGATAATACAGGTTATGTGTGGTTGTGGGGGGGGCAAGGTGCATGGATACGTCGGAATGGCCCGCGGGACTCGCCGCCCTGCGTCGCCAGAAGCGACCCTTGGTTGCGGCCGTGAAATGCATGGCACTTCCCCTCGTCAACGACGCCACAAGCAGCAGCTACGGCCGGCGTGATATGCGGGGCGGGAATTCGTCGACCACCTCCAGGCCGAGGTCGGCGATCATCTTGAGGTCTTCCTCGGCGCCGCGGCCCTTTGTCGTCAGGTAGTCGCCCACCAGGCAGCTCGTGCCGCCGGCGTAGAACATCCAGCTCTGGAGGTCTCTCAGGTTCAGCTCGCGTCCGCCGGCAATTTTGAGGTCGACATCGGGCATGGCCAGGCGGAAGATGGCGATGGTCGCCAGAATCTCCGACGGGCTCATGGGCGTGCGGCCGCCCATCGGCGTGCCGGGGATGGGGTGCAGAAAATTCAGCGGCGTGGCGTGCGGGCGAACCTCATCACGAAGGGTCATCGCCAGGTCGATGCGGTCGTCCCAGGTTTCGCCCAGGCCGAAGATGCCGCCGCAGCAGAGTTCCATTCCGGCGGCGCGGGCGGCGGCCAGGGTCGCCAGGCGGTCGTCAAACGTGTGGGTCGTGACGACCTGGGCGAACATCCGCCGCGATGTTTCCAGATTGTGGTTGTACCGAACGATCCCGGCGGCCGCCAAGTCCCGCGCTTGTTGGGGGGTCAACTCGCCCAGCGCGGCGCAGCACCGGATACCCGCCCCCTCGGGCGAGCCGATCGCCGCGGCGGCCTCGACGACCGTCTGCAGGTCGTCGGCGGACGGGTGGCGTCCCGAGTTCACCACGCCGATATGGCAGGCCCCCCGCCGGTGGGCGGTTTTCGCCGCCTCGACGATTTCGCCGCCGGCGGCGCGATGCGACGGGCACTGAGTCTTGTAGCGCGACGCTTGCGCGCACCACTTGCAGTCTTCACTGCAGCGTCCGGTCTTGCCCGCCACAATCGAGCAGAGTCGCACGGCGCGACCGAAGCGGCTGGTGCGGACCTGATTGGCCCAGTACAGCAGATCGTGCAGATGGTCCTGCCACAGGCCCGCCAGCGTCGTCAGGTCCGCGCGGTCGAGCGGTTGGCCGGACAGCGACCTGCGGCCGATGGATGAAATCTGTTCGTTCAAGGGCGTCGCTGTCAGCGGAAGGCCTGCGCGAGGTCCACCGAGTCAAGCAGTTCGATGGTCCCTTTGGCGGGGTCCAGGGCGTAGGCGTTGAGGCGTCTGGCGTCGACGTCGATGAGATACAGCGCGTCGGCGCTCTGAGCCACCTGCCCCACCGTCCCGGCCATGCCGTAATAGCGAGCGAAGACATTTCCGGCCTGGGCGGGCTGGCTGGTCTGGACGAACGTGGACAGGACGATGGCGCTGAGGACGACGGCCGAGAGCACCAGCGAGGCAATCAGGATATTCTGTGGGTTCTTCATGGTTGTCTCCCTGGGGGTGTTATTGGGCGGCGCCGCGGCGGTAGTCGACGTTCAGGTCGCGAGTTCCTCGCAGCATGATCATCTGATAGCGTCCGCCGCGCGGGGCGGCCAGGCTCCAGGCGCGCATGGACCGCTTTGCCAGGTCCACGACGATCAGCCCTTCGGAGGCGATCCCGATGCGGGTCGTGTACATCTGGTAGTCCGTCGTGCGGAAGCTTTCCTGGGCCTGGGACGGTTGGGTCGGTCCCCAGATCACCGCCGCCAGCAATATCACATTGAGGCAGACCAGCAGGATTATCAACTTGCTCTTCATGTCGTTTCTCCAAAAGGCCCAGCCGCTTGGCGGTAGACGATCCATCGCCCGCTGAGGCGGCTGCGGTTAGTCCAGGTACGTCCGGCGCGCATCGCGGAAGACGACCGCGCACGTGGCTGCCAGAAGCACGACCGTGTAAAACGTCGCCAGCACCGGCCAGAATGTGCTGTAGAGCGGGGCGGTGATTCCGTCGGTGAAGACCCCCACCGCCGTCGTTGCCGCCGACATCGCCATCATAATCAGCGCACTTGCCATGGCTGCTCCCTTGCGGCCCCCCCCACTGCCGCTGCTGCACGAAACGCTACTGCCTGAATTATACAATCCCGCGCCGGTCATGCAATCGCATGCCCTGCGATTGCGCAGCGGCGGGCTAATTCTTCGCGATCACGCTGCGCACGTGCGCGGCCACCTGGTCTTTGGGAATGCGGATCTGCTCCAGGCTGTCGCGGTCGCGAACGGTGACGGTGCCATCCTGCAGCGTCTGACCGTCGACGGTGACGCACAGCGGCGTGCCTGCTTCGTCCTGGCGGCGGTACCGCCTGCCGACGGCGCCCTTCTCGTCGTAAAAGCTCGACAGCCCGGCGTTGCGACACGCGGCGTGGATTTCCTGGGCGATCTCGGGCATGCCGTCTTTCTTGACCAGCGGGAAGACGGCTACTTTGATCGGCGCCAGCCGCGGATGGAACCGCATGACCACCCGCGTCTGCATCTGCCCGTTCTCGTCCGGGGCCTGGTCTTCGGCGTAGGCCTCGCACAGGAACGCCAGCACTCCGCGGTCGACGCCGCCGGAGGGCTCGATCACGTAGGGAATGAACCGCTCCTTCGTCTCGTCGTCGAAGTACGTCAGATCCTTGCCCGAGAACTTCTGGTGCTGCGTCAGGTCGAAGTCCGTGCGGTTGGCGATGCCTTCGAGCTCACAGATGCCGAATGGGAACTCGTACTCGACATCCGCGCACGCGCGGGCGTAATGGGCCAGTTCGTCCTTCTCGTGATTGCGCAGGCGGAGCTTCTCGCTCTTGAGTCCGTGCCGCACCCACCACTGGTAGCGTGCATCGCGCCAGTACTCGTACCACTTGTCGGCCTCGGACGGGTGGCAGAAGAACTCGATTTCCATCTGCTCGAACTCGCGGCTTCGGAAGGTATAGTTGCGCGGGTTGATCTCGTTGCGAAAGCTTTTACCAATCTGCGCGATGCCGAAGGGCACCTTCATGCGGCTGGTGTCCATCACGTTCTTGTAGTTGACGAAGATGCCTTGTGCAGTTTCGGGACGCAAGTAGACCTTGCTGGCTTCGTCCCGCACAGCGCCAGCGTGAGACTCGAACATCAGGTTGAACTGCCGCGCCTCGGTCAATTCGCCGCCACAGCGGGGGCATTTGCATTTCTCAGGGTTCTGGTGGGCAACGAATGGCCCTTCGACCTTCAGGCGGTTCTGCTCCTGAAGCTGCGTGATCCGCCGGCGGATTTTGGAGTTGGCAGACTCGGCCAGCGCTGCAATCAGTGCATCGCCATGCAGGTCGGCCGCCGACTCCGTCATCGTCTCCATCACCACTTCGTCGGTGTCGCTGAGCAGCCGCACAAAGCCGATACTGTCCGCCCGGAAGCGGCTCTTGCATTGCTTGCAGTCTACCATCGGGTCGGCGAACCCGCCGACGTGGCCGGAGGCTTCCCAGACCTTGGGGTTCATGATGATCGAGCAGTCGAGGCCGACCACGTCGTCGCGGCGGCGGACGATGTCTTCCCACCAGGCGGCCTTGAGGTTGAGCTTGAGCTCGACGCCCAGGGGGCCGTAGTCCCAGAACCCGCCAATGCCGCCGTAGATTTCCGACGACTGGAAAATGAATCCCCGGCGTTTACACAGGGCGACCAGCTTGTCCATCAGTTCATTGCTCTGGTTGGCTTTATCCGCCATCGTCAGTCTCCAGTAGCACGGGCATCTTGCCCGTGAGTCGCATGGGCGTCTCGCCCATGCTCTTGCCGTATGGCATGGGCGTCTCGCCCATGCTCCCGTGTGGCATGGGCGTCTCGCCCATGCTCCCGTGTGGCATGGGCGTCTCGCCCATGCTCTCCGGGTCGGTCAGGGACACGCACAACGGAGTTGTGCGTGGCACCCGTCTCACCCGTGAAGCGAGGTATCATAGATGTAATACCAGCGTTCCACAAGAGCAGACGCGGCGGTATACTCCCTGAACCCTAACCCCTACGACCTAAGCCCTATGATCATCGACATCCACACCCACGCGTTCCCTGACGCCATCGCCCAGCGGGCCATCGCCAAGCTCGAATCGCTGGCAAGCTGGAAAGCCGTCGGGGCCGGCACCATCGCCTCGCTCGTGCAGTCGATGAACGAAGCCGGCGTCGATGCTTCCGTCATCTGCGCCATCGCCACCAAGCCCGACCAGGCCGCCGGAATCCTCGAATGGTGTCGCGGCATCCGCAGCGACCGGATCATCCCCTTCCCCTCGGTGCATCCCGATACGCCTGACGCCGCCGCCTGGGTCCGGCGATTCGCCGACGAGGGCTTCCGTGGAATCAAGCTGCACCCGATGTACCAGGACTTTGCAGCCGACGATGCGCGGGCCGATGCGATCTACGCCCAGGCCGCCAAGCTCGGCCTGCTGGTGACGCTGCATTGCGGCCGCGACATCGCCTTTGCCCCCGACGACGATCGCGCGTCGGCGGCTCGCATGGCGGCGATCCTGGCGCGGCACGAGGGCATCAAGCTCGTCTGCACGCACCTGGGCGGGTGGAAGAGTTGGGACGAGTCTTACGAGCACCTCGTCGGCCGCAATGTGTATCTGGAAACCTCCTTCAGCCTCCAACTTCTCGGAGCCCATCGCGCGACGGAACTGATCAAAGAACACGGCGCCGGGCGCGTGTTGTTCGGGACCGACTGGCCGTGGCAGAGCCAGTCGGCCGACATCGAGTTCATCCGCTCGCTGGAGATCCCCGAGGCCGACAAAGCGGCGGTCCTGGGCGAAAATGCCGCCGCACTGCTCTATGGAGTGCGGCAGCCTTAGCTGCCGCTTTTAGAGTTTCTACCCCGCCAACAACTCCCAAAGCGGCAGCTCTGGCTGCCGCACTCCATATTACGCCTCGCCGCCCAGTTTCTTGAGACCGCCGAGGATGATGTCGTGGATGGCGCTGGCGGCGCCGTCAGCGTCGTGGGTGTCGGTGATGTAGTCGGCCACTCTCAGGACGGTCTTGGGGGAATTGCCCATCGCCACTCCGACGCCGGCCCATTCGAGCATCCCGACGTCGTTGAGGTTGTCGCCGATAGCCATGACCTGGCTCTGCATGACGCCCATCTCGGCAGCGACCATTTTCAGGGCTTCCCGCTTGGAGACGGTGGCGTGGGTGATCTGGAGCAGAGGCCCCTCGGTACAGATGGTCATCTGGTGCGGATGGCGCAGTTCGATTTCCTTCTGCAACTCGACGAGGCGTCCCGGTTCGCCCAGCAGGAGCAGCTTGGTCGCCGGCTCGACGAGCCACGTCTCGACCGGGCCGATCTCGTGCGGGTGGAATGTCTTTCCGGCCATCACCGCCAGAGCCGGGTCGTACGGTTCGCTATACCAGCGATCGAGGATCTCGCCGGAGATGACAACCTGGGGGTACTCGTCGCGGGCGGCCTCGACCACCTGCCAGCACATTTCCAGTGCCAGCGGACGATGCATGAGGATGCGGTTGGACGGCGGGTCGAAGACCAGGGCGCCGTTGTAGCTGATGGTCGGGCTGTCCAGGTCGAGGTGGCGATAGATCGGCATGAGCGACCGCGGCGGTCTGCCGCTGGCCAGCACCACATGCACGCCGCCCTGCTTGCGGGCCATCCGCACAATCGCCGCGGTGGTGGCGGTGATCTGCTTGGCGGAGTTCAGCAGCGTCCCGTCAATATCAAGAGCAACCAGATGAATTCTCATGGTAATGACTTATCGGCAAGACCATAATACCACAGCCGCTGCATAGAACTATCGTGCGGGCCCGGCAGAAAAAAGCAGCTGTGCGGGAACCGCCGGCGCGGTCGAACGTCATACGTATCGGCAGTTAAACCCGACAACAGACAGGCGCACCCGCAAATTTTATGAGAACCGCCCGACACATTATTGCCGCCGTCCTGGTCGCAGCACTCTGTGCCGGGGCCTTTGGCAGAAGACTCCTCGTCGCCGCCGACGGCGATGTTCCCGTCTCATCGGCGGCGGGCGCAAAAGCGCCCGCCCGCCTGCACCTGCCGCAGACCCGGCGGGTCAACATGGTCTGGGAAACGTCCGACGGGGCCTCGTGCCGGTGGGACATCCAGGCGTCGGGGAATATCGGCCAGGGCGCCAACAACGCCTATAGCGGCGGGATGTACTGCCAGATCTGGGGCAGCAATCTCGGCGCACGCGGGTTTGCCTGGTCCAACGACGCCGGCGACGAGATCGAGATCGGTCCCAGCCAGATGAACAGCATCACCTTCAGCCGGCGCATCAAGGTCTACAAAGACCGCGGCTTGGCCCGCTGGCTGGAGATCTTCGAAAACAACAGCTCCTCCGAGGTGGTCGTGCCGGTGTCGATCTACACCTGCACCAACTACAACATCGGTCAGACCCTCACCAGCACCGGCGGGGCAACGTTCGGGGCGAAAGATTCCGGCTTTGTCACCCAGTCCCAGGGCGGGCCTAACGTTCCCTCGCTGCTGCACCTGGTGTGCAGCCCCAACGCCGACGTGCTGCCCAGCGTCACCGTGCAGGGCAACCAGATCTACGTGCGGTACAATCTGCGTATCGCGGCGGGCATGACGGTAGTGCTGTGCCACTTCGAGTCGCAGAACAATTCCACGACCGAATTGAGCAAGCTGATGAAAGGCTTTCAGATCCGCCCGGCCTTGCGCGACCTGCCCGAACCGGTGCGCAACCTCATCGTCAACTGGAAGACCGGCGGCGCCCTGGAAGGGCTCGACCTCGACCGCAGCACCACGGCAGACACCGTCATCGAGGGCAACGACGACCGAAAGTTCGGCACGATCCTGAACAAGAACTTCACCCTCCAGACGCTCTACGGCCCCGTCACGCTCGATGCGGCCAAGGTCGTCGGGATGGTCCGCCTGGGCAGCCACGGCGACCGCGTGCGCGTGGCGACGACCGACGGGCAGGTGATCTGCGGTCAGGCTCGCGACGCCGGCGGTCCGCAAAGCCTCTCGCTGGAACTGTCCGCCGGCGGAACGCTTGCCATCCCCATCGACCGTCTGACGGAATGGTCTTACCGCATCTCGAAGGCGCGCCCGCAGGAGAGCCCCTTCGCCGGTCCGATGGCGGTGCTGCGCAGCGGCGACTGCCTGGCTTTTGATGCCGCGGCCCTGACGATGAAGTTCCAGACGCGCTACGGCACGGTCGACCTGGAAGGCGCCACGCTGGCGTCGGTCGATCTGGACAGCGAAGACGGCGGCGTCCATCGCGCGATGTTCCTTAACGGATCGGTCGTCGGCGGGCTGCTGCTGGGCGATGAACTGACGCTGCCGCTGCGCCTGGGGCGCCCGTTGACGGTGCGTCGCGACATGATCAAACGCCTGGTCTTCGCCGAGGAAGTCCGGGAAAATCCCGAGCTGTCGCGGGCGGTCCTGACCAACGGGGACCAGCTCCTGGGGCGGCTGGAGACGCCCAAGATCGTCCTGGAAACGCAGTATGGTCCGGCCGAACCGCCGGCAACGAGCGTGATGTCGATGGAGTTCAGCAAGTCGCACGTGGGATGGTGC
The DNA here is from genome assembly GCA_039680605.1 of Planctomycetaceae bacterium. NCBI lineage: Bacteria > Pseudomonadati > Planctomycetota > Planctomycetia > Planctomycetales > Planctomycetaceae > Planctomycetaceae bacterium. Next base: position 69,327 of record JBDKTA010000063.1, read on the forward strand.
AAGACGCTCTCGTGGGACGGTTCCACGCTTCGCGGGCTGCTGAGCGAGCAGCGCCTGGCGTTCCGCATCGTGCCCGGACCGGTGCTCACCGTGCATGTCGGCCAGTTCGTCAGCATCCAGCGTCCAGCGGCGATTCCACCGGACAAGGTCGTTGCGGTCGTCGACCGGCACCTGGCGCAGCTTGGCGCTGAGAGTTACAAGGACCGCCAGGCGGCCCGCGAGGCCCTGATGCAGATGGGCAAGAACATCGTCCCGCTGCTCAAAGTCCGCCTGGGCAAGGCTTCCGATCCGGAAGTGCGGACTGCCCTCGAGGCGATCATCGAGTCACTCGGCGGCGGCGAAGAGCCCAACGCCCCACAACCGATGCTCATTCCGCAATGGGGAGTCCTCCAATGCGGTTGAGATGGCTGGCGACAATCGCTCTAAGCGCGTGTCTCTGCGCCCCCGCCGCGGCCGAGGAAACCGCCGACGGCATCCACCTTGATGGCGCCACCCAGCAAAGCAACTGGCCGTGGGTCGTCAACGACGGCGAGGGAAATCGCTGGGACCTGATGCCCAACGGTTCCATCGGCAACGGCAACGGCTCCAACTCCTACAGCGGGGCGATGTACCTGCGCGCTAACGGGTCGGAGTTCAGCGCCAATGGCACGGCCGCGCTGAGCAAGGACGGCCGCGAGATCGAGATCGGCCCCTGGTCCATCGGGTCGTTCAGCGTCTGGCGGCGCATCTATATCGACCCCAAGAGCGGCTACTGCCGGTGGATCGACATTTTCGAGAATAAAACCGAGCAGCGCCAGACCGTCACGCTGGACTATCGCAGCATGACCAACTATCCGATGACGCTGTGCCAGACGTCGTCGGGCAAAGTCGGCGCCCCGACGCCGCAGGACTGGGCGATCGCCACCGGCCACAACAACACCGGCGCCGAGGCGATGGTGCATGTGTACTCGTCGGAGTCGTCCAAGGTTCGCCCGCGCGTCACGTACAGCGCCGGCAGCAATCAGTTGCGATACGCCTTCAAGGCCTCGATCGGCCCGGGCAAGACCTTCGCCCTGTGTTTCTTCGAAACCCAGCACAAGCAGCACCCCCAAGCCGTCGCAGCGATGAAGGCGTTCGACCCGGCGGCAGAACTGCGGAAGATTCCCCTGCCCCTTCGGATGATCATCGCCAACATGGGCGCCCGCGTGCAGATGATCGGCCGCCTGGCCCTGCCGCGCGACGGGAAGAACGACCAGGTCTCCCTGGCCAACGGCGACCAGCTCATGGGCACGCTGCTCAACAAGACCTATTCCATCGAGACGATCTTCGGACGCCTGGACCTGCCCGCCGAGGACGTGGTCGGCATGGCCCGGCCCGCCGGCGACGACCCGCAGGTCATGCTGGCGCTGACGGACGGCCAGGTGGTAGCGGGAAAATTGCTCTCGGGCCCGCTGCAGTTGACAACCGTCACCGGCAGCAAAGTCAGCGTCGAGATCGACCGCCTGGCGTCGGCGTCATACCGCCTTTCAAACGAGAAAGGCGAGACTTTTCCCGCCCTGCCCAGCGTTGTCGTGCTGCGCGGCGGACAGCGCCTGGCGTTCAAGCCCCAAAGCGCCGACTTGACCTTTCAGACCGCCTACGGGTCCTTCAAGCTCGACCCCGCCGACGTGGCCGCCTTGCACATGGACACGCCCGACAGCGGTCTGCACCGGGCCGTCTTGACCAATGGCTCGACGCTCACGGGTCTGCTGACGGCCAAGAGCCAGACGCTGGCCCTGGAGCTCGAAAAGCCTCTCACGGTTGACATCGCCCTGATCGAGCAGATGCTCTTCAGCCGTGGGACGCCGGCTTCGGCGCCGCAGTGGCAGACGGCGGTCGTGCTGAGAAACGGCGACCGCCTCTTCGGGAGCATTGCCCAGGCGACAATCCCTGTGCAGACGGCATCCGGGTCGATATCGGTGACGCCCCAGGATATCGACCAGGCGCAGTTTACCGGCGACGAGCCCGCCAGCGTCCAGATCACCCTTCGCAGCGCCACCAGCGTCAACGGGCAGATCGCAATAGAGACGCTGCAGTTTGATCTGGGCTCAGGAATGAAACTCGCCCTGCCGGTGTCGCATCTGCGGTCGATTGCGGCTTCGAGGCAGACGACGCCCCCCGCTGCCGACTCCCCGGCCATTCCCGGAGACGATCTGCAGACCGAGACGCCCGACGCGACCCCGCCGACAAAGGGACTCCGCCGCTCAATCCGCATGAGATCCGCCACTCAGCCCGTTACCGTGCCCGCCGTGCCCAAGATCGGCGGATAGCGCCCTCGCTGGGTGCCATGGCGGCCGTTGTTCAGCCGCCATGTCTTCGAGCGGCCGGGTGGCATGGCGACACCAGTTTCACCGGGGTCGCCATGTTCGCTCAAGACATGTTTTTCAAGCCCCATGGCGACTCGCATAAAACAACAACGCGTGTCGCCATGCCACCCAACGTTTCTCTGAGAAACGGCAGCTACTTCCTTCCGCAGCAACTCTTGAACTTTCGGCCGGACCCGCAGGGGCACGGATCGTTGCGGTTGGGGGCGGCCGCCCCGGGGGCGGGACGGGCGGGCTTGGCGGCTTTGCCTTCGCCGGCCAGTTTCGCCAGCGGCGGTGTCTTGCCGGCCTTGATGTACTCGGCCATCTGCGCCAGGATCGGCAGGGCGTGCGTGAAGAACGCCTTGTAGCCGTCGCAGAAATGGTTTACGCGTGCCGGGTCCGTGCCGATGGGCATGTGGTGCTTGGGGCATCCGCCGCGACAGAACTGCAGGAACTCGCAGGCGCGGCACGTGGCGGGCAGTTCGGTCTTGAGCAAAGCGAACTCGTCGAGCATCGCGTCGCGCACGAGGTCTTCCATCGGGCGGTCCATGATATTGCCCACTCGCCACTGCTTGTAGACGAAGTGGTCGCAGACGTACAGGTCGCCGTTCCACTCCAGCACGTGCGCATTGGCGCAGCGATCGGCGTAGCAGCAGGTGCTGGCCTGGCCATAGATGATCTGGTGCAGCACGTTGTCGATCAGCCGCTCTGAAACGGTACCGACGTCGCGCGTGGCCCAGATCTCGAACACATCCAGCAGAAACCGCCCGAACTGTTCGCCCGAGCACGAGAACGGCGTCGGCCGACCGTCGGGCGTTCGCTCGAGGATCGGGATGAACTGCAGGTACGCCACGCCGCGGTTGGTGAAGTAGCGGTAGATGTCGCCGGCGTGCGGGGCGTTGGCGCTGTTGAGCGTTACCAGCACGTTGAACTCGACCTTGTGCTTTCGCAGCAGTTCCAGCCCCGCCCACGCGCGGTGGAAGGTGGGGTTGTTGGCCTTGTCGCGGCGGAAGGTGTCGTGCCACTGCGGCGGGCCGTCGAGGCTCAGGCCAACCAGGAACTTGTGCTCGGCGAGGAACTCGCACCATTCGTCCGTCAGCAGCGTACCGTTGGTCTGCAGGGCGTTGGAGATGGTCTGCTCGCCGAGATTGTACTGCGTCTGCAGATCGACGGCCTTGCGGAAGAAGTCGATTCCAGCCAGCGTGGGTTCGCCGCCCTGCCATCCGAACTCACACTGCTGGGGCTGGGTCTGGATGTATTGGCGCGTGTAGCTGTCGAGCACGGCGTCGCTCATCATGAACTTCGTCGCGTCGGGGTACAACTCGCGCGGCTTGGCGGTGTAGTAGCAGTAGCAGCAATCGAGATTGCACGTCCCGCACACGGGTTTGCACATGATGTTGAACGGGCGGATGATTTCGGACATGCTCGCTATTCTAGCATATGCCTATGGAGTGCGGCAGCCTTAGCTGCCGCACTCCATACTACTCATGGCGCAGGGCCTCGATGGGGTTGAGGTTGGCCGCGCGGAGTGCGGGGTAAAGGCCGCTGACCAGGCCCACCAGCACGGCCATCATGAACGGCACGACGAGGGTGGCCGGGGTGACGATGGCGGTGAAGTCGATCCATCGCTCGATGATCAACGGGGCGAATCGACCGATGGCGATGCCGATCAGCCCGCCGACTGTGGTGAGCATCACCGCCTCGATAAGGAACTGGGCGATAATGTCGCGCTTCTTTGCCCCCAAGGCGCGGCGGACGCCGATCTCGCGCGTCCGCTCGGTAACGCTGGCGAGCATGATGTTCATGATCCCGATGCCTCCCACCACCAGCGATACCGCCGCAATCACTACCGACATCATGTTCCACAAGTGCATCTGCTGCTTCTGCTGGGCGATCAGTTCCAGCGGGACGACCAGGTCATAGTCGCCGCTGTCGTGAAAAGCCGCCAGCAACCCCCGCGCGACGGCCGAACCCTCGATAACCGACTGCTCGTTCTCCATCTGCATGATGATCTGGCTGAGTTCAACCTTCTCGATCGTGCGGCTGAGGCCGGTGACGCGGATGCTGACGTCGCCGAAGCGGTCCTGGTCGGCCGTCAGCGGGATGATGACGTTGTTTCCCGCCTCGTCGGCGCGTCCGGCCAGCGACGGCGGCAGGCGGTCCATCACCCCCACCACCACGAACGGCTCGCCGTCGAGTGTGAGGACCTTTCCCAGCGGGTTCTCAAAGGCGAACATCCGTTCTGCGAGACTCGCCGTAACCACGCAGTGGGCCTTGTGCTCCTGCTTGTCCAGTTCCGTGATGAATCGCCCGGCCAGGATGTTCAGGCGGGCGACGTCGAGATACTCGGGCTCGGTGCCCACGGCCGCCACCGTGAGATTCTGCCCTCGCACGTGGGTGTCCCGCAGTGAGACGCGTGCCACGACGCAGCGCGTGATGCCCGGAACGCTTCCCGAAAGCCTCGGCACGTCGCTGCGGAGCAATCCATAGGCGTTGATCTGGTTGCGTTCGCGCGAGGACCCGCCGGCAGTCTGGTCGGGCAGTTTGATCGTGTTGATAATGATGTTGTTGCTGCCCAGGGCGCGCAGGGTCATCGCCGCCTTGTGGGCGGCGCCGGCGTTGGCGGCAAGCATGATCACGACGCTGCAGACGCCGATGATGATTCCCAAGGCTGTCAGGATCGAGCGCACCACATGCACCGAGAGGCTGTGCAGCCCCAGCATGGCGATGTCGGTGACCTTGTGGAGGGCTTTCATTGGAGGCAGTCCGTTTCGACGCGCCCGTCGCGCAGGCGGATGACGCGCTGGGCCCGCTGGGCCACGGCGTCTTCATGCGTGACCATAATGATGGTGCGCCCGCGGCGGTGCAGGTCGTCGAAGAGGTTCAGGATCTCCTCGGTCGTGCGCGAATCGAGATTGCCGGTGGGCTCGTCGGCCAGCAGGATCAGCGGGTCGTTGGCCAGCGCCCGCGCGACGGCCACTCGCTGCTGCTGCCCGCCCGAGAGTTCCCACGGGCGGTGGTTCATGCGGTTGCCCAGGCCGACCATCTCCGCCAGTTCGCGGCTGCGCGGATGGCGCTGGGCGCGTTTGACGCCCTGGTAGAACAGGGGCACCTCGATGTTGGCGGTCACCGTCAGCCATCGAATGAGATTGAAGCTCTGAAAGATGAACCCGATGCGCGTATTGCGGACGTCGCTGAGGCGGTTGTCGTCCATGCCCGAGACGTCCTGGCCGCCCAGAAAATACTGCCCGCCGCTGGGGCGGTCGAGGCAGCCCAGGATGTTCAGCAGGGTGCTCTTGCCCGAGCCGCTGGGGCCCATGATCGCCACGTACTGCCCCTGCGTGATGCGCAGGGACAGACCCTCCAGCGCCGCCACCCGCTGCAGACCGATGGAGTAGATCTTCGAAAGATCCTGTAAAACGACCAGGTCGTCCGGACCGGGTTGGCTTGCGATGGCCATCATGTTCCTCGCCCGGCAGGCTTCGATTTCGCCCCGGCCGGTTGGCTGGCCGGTTGCGAGGAAACGGCCTTGGCGCCCTTGCCCGAGGAGACATTCTCCGGCCGCGTCAACAGCACCTCGTCGCCCTCCTGGAGTCCTTTGCGGATCTCGACTCGCTGGTCGTTCATCAGTCCCTTGACGACGCTGACGCGTTCGATCTGCCCATTCCTGACCCGCCGGACGAAGTGCCCGCTCTGCCCGTCCTGCGTGAAAACAGCCGAGATGGGCACCGACATCGCGTCGCTGAGCCGGGCGAGAATCATCTCGACCTGGGCGCGCGTTCCGGGCTTGAGGTCGGTCGGGGCCTCATCGAACTCGACGATGATGTTGAAGACCTTCTCGCCGCTGGACAGCCAGCCGCTCTGGCTGTCGGGCAGGGGCGAAACATGCATCACCCGCCCGCGCAGAGCCGGTTTGCCCGTCTGCGTCCGCGGGGTGATCAGTGCCTCGATGCCCGGCTTGACGTTGCTGACGATCGACTCGAAGACCTTGGTCTCCACCTGCAGTGAGCCCATGTTGGGGATGATCATGATCTGCTGGCGCGGGCGGATCTCCTCCCCCACCGCCACCGTGACGGGATTGCGCCAACTTCCGCTGTCATAGACCACCAGCCCGGGGCGGTCGGCCTTGACGATCAGGTCTTTGGCGCTTTCCTCCCGCTCCTGGAGTTTGCTCTTGCGCATCGCCAGGCTGCTCTTGGCCGACAGCGCCTGCGACTCGGCGACGAGGCGCTTGGTGCGGCTTTCCACTTCCGCCCGCACCAGCGCCAACTGCGCGTCGGCGACTTTGGTCTCAAAGGTCCGCTTCTGGCGAGGGTAGTCGAACTTCAGCAGGATGTCCCGCGCCCACTGGGCCTGCTGCAAGGCCAGTTTGAGCCGCTCCAGGCCCAGGCGGTCGGCCTCGATCTCATTGGCGCTGTAGGGGCTTTTCAACGCCGGGTCGGCGTTGACCTTGAGCTTGAAATCCAGCTTCGTCTGGGCCAGCTTCAGGTCGCGCTGGGCGATCTGAATGTCGCTTTCGGCCTTGGCCTTGGCGATGGGCCATTCCCCTTCGAGGTACTTCTGCAAATCCTGTTTGGCGTCCTCGACATCCTGCTTGGCCGTGCGGACGACATTGTCGGTTTCCTTGATGCAGAGCTTGTAATTTTCTTCCGCGGAGATGTTGGCCGTTTCTGCCGAGGCCACGTCGAGCTTAAGGTTGTCGATGCTCTCCATCAGCTCCTTGCACTCGAAGACCACGATGGTCTGCCCGTCCTCGACGCGGGCTCCCTCGGCGACCACTTCCTTGATAACTACCGGCCAGCGCAATTCGTTGGCAATGACTTTTCGATTGGCGGCACGGATCTCGCCCGACTCGGTCACCGAGATCACCAGCGGGCCGCGCGTGACTTTCGTCACCGGTCCCAGCGACGCCGGACCCTCGACCGTCCTGCCCAAGAGCAGCCAGCTGGCGATGGCCGCCGCGGCGAGGACCGGCGCCAGCAGCCACATCCGCCCGCGCGACGCCGCGGCTTTACTGGCCGAGGTAGTCGTACCGCTGGCGGAGGAGGTCAAACCGGAAGGGTTCTTTTCGCTCATGAATCTGCCCTTTCTCGTCGACGGAAAGCAGGCCCAGGCCGGCCAGAAAATTCAACCGCGTCGTCGTGTAGCTTACCAGGGCCGACGTCAGCCCGTCCTGGGCGCTCCGCAGGGCGTCTTCGGCCTCGAGCACGTCGCGGGCGGAAGCCTGCCCCTCGCGCTGCTGCAAAGCCGCCAGCGTGCGCCGCCGCCGGGCGATCTCGACATTTCGCACCTGCAGGTCGTAGCTGCGCTTGTTCTGCAGCAGCGCGCGGTACGCCCCGCGCACCTGGACGCGAACCTGGTCCTCGAACTCCGCCAGCGACCGCTGCGCCTGGTCCATGGCGATCACGGCAACGCGGTACACGTCGCGGTTGGGCACCTGGTCGATGTCGTAGTGCAGCGTCATGCTGTTGACCATCGTGCGGCGGTTCCACTGGATCCTCTGGAACTTCCGCGGCTCAGTGCCGGTGGCGGACAGGTCCACCTCAACGTCCAATTGCGGCAGGAAGTTGTCCGCCGCCAGCGTCACGTCGCGCTGGGCGTCGCGATAGGCGGCACGCTGCACGGCCACATCCGGCCGGGCCGCCAGGGCCACGGCGATGGCGTCCTCTTCCTTGAGCCCCACCGCCGGCGTTCCGGTTTTGACCAAAGCCTCCAGCGCGCCGGGATAATCCAGCTCGACGTTCGTCAGGGCCGGAAGTCCCAGCGTTACCTTGAAGGCGTCCAGCGCGTCCTGGTAGCTCTGGCGGAGCTGCTGGTACCGCACCTGGGCGTTGAGGAGGTTCTGCTCGGCCTGGTCCAGTTGGATCCGCGAGACCTGCCCGCCCTCGACCAGCACCCGCGTGACCGCCACCGTGTTCTCCAGGCGCGAGATGTTCTCGATCTCGTTCTCGGCCTGGTCGCGCCGCTGGAGCACGGAGTAGTACTGCTGCACGATCGAGGCTGCGAATGTCTGGCGGAACCGCGCGTAGGAAAAAACGTTGATCAGCAAGTTGCGCTCGAGGCGGTACTGTGGTTCATATGCCACGCCATTCCACGCCCCGCGCAGCAGCGGCTGCGTCACGTTGAGGTTCAGCAGCGAGCCGATCGGTGTGCCCTTGGTGCCCAGAAAATCCGTCGCCAGGTCGAGCGATGCCGCCGCGACCACCACGCCGCCGGTCATCAACCGCTGCGTCAGCGTCGGACCGATGCCCAGCGCGCCGGCCTCGGTGGTGCTGCCCTCGCCGATGCGCGTCTCGGAGGCGGACCCGTCGATGGATCCGGCCAGCAGCGGATAGTCCCAGGACCGCCGCGAACTGGCCACACCCAGGGCATCGACGTAAAGCTGCTCCTTGCGGGTCTGCAGGTTCCGGCTGTTGCGGAAGGCGATCTGCAAGGACTCGTCAACGGTAAGCTGGCGGGGCTTGGGTTGGGCCGGGCCTGCCGCCTTGCCGTCGAGGGCGATCTGTCCGCCTTTGTCCTGGGTATAAGGGTCATAGGCGATATCGAAATCCTTCTTTTCGCCCAAGGCGCGTTTCTGTGCGGTGTCGACGGCGCCATAGGCGGACTTGTCGGCCTGGCTCACCCACCACTTGTGTCCACAACCGGCCACCGCCAGCGACAGAATCGTCAGCGTGAGGCCCCCGATGGCATTACCAGCATGGCACCGCATGTCCTGACAATTAAACCACTACGCAGAGCGTGCGACATGCGCCAAATTGTGAAATTTTCACGCGGGCGTGTTAACGGATCGCAGAGCAAGCATGACTGCTGCTGGGCTGAGACCATGGCGACCCGCTGCGCGTGTCGCCATGCCACCCGTCGGCTGCGTGTGTCGCCATGCCAACTATTTCTTCTTGCGGCGGTTCTTCTGTCCCGGGTGGCGGGCTTTCTTGCCCACGGATTGTCGGGGAGGCATGTTCTTGGCCTTGCGGGGCTTGGGCGCCTTGTCGACGCCCCCTGCCGGGGCCAAATCCAGTTGCCGCCGGGCCGGGTCGACGTTGGCGATCTTCACCGTGATGGCGTCGCCGATGCGGTACTGCCTTCCGCTGCGCTGGCCTCGAATCGTGCCAAACTGAAGGCTCACGTCCCACCAATCGTCGCCAAGGTTGTCCATGCGGATCAGACCTTCAGTCGCGAACGGGTGCAGTTGCACGAACAGACCGAAGTTCGTCACGCCGGTAACGACGCCCTCGTAGTTCTCGCCGACCTTATCGGCCAGGAACTGCAGCACCAGCACCTGTCGCAGCTCGTCCTCGGCCGCCTGCGCCCGCCGCTCGGTCATCGAGCAGTGGTCGCCCAGGGTGACCAGTTCGGTCATGTCCGCCTTTTCGGCGGGTTTTCCCTTGCCGCTGCGGCAGTACTGGGCGAAGAGGCGATGCACCGTCAGGTCCGGATAGCGCCGGATTGGGCTGGTGAAGTGGCAATAGTCCTCGCTGGCCAGGGCGTAGTGCCCCACCCGCTGGGGCGAATACCGCGCCTGCTGCATCATCCGCAGCACAGCGAAGTTCACCGCATAGCCGGCCGGCGTTCCGCGAACCGAGTCCAGCAGCGCCTGGATCGCGTGGCGATCCATGTCGGCGGGAATCTTGTGTCCGCAGGCGCGGATGAACCGCACGAGTTGCTGGTTGTCCGGCGGGTCGGGCGCAGGGTGTACGCGGCGCAGCAGATCGTACCCCCGCCCGTCCAGGACGGCGGCCACCGCTTCGTTGGCGGCCACCATGAACATCTCGATGACGGTGTGGGTATAGGCGGTGTCGGCCTCGGCGACGTCGGCGAGGCGTCCCTGCTCGTCCAGGACGATGCGGACCTCGGGCAGGTCCAGATGGAGCATGCCTGCTTCGCGGCGGCGCTGCTCGATCCTTCGCGCCAGTTCGGCGGCCTGCTGCACGAGGGCGACGACAGGCTTGGCATAGCCGCCGGTTTTGCCGTCGATAATGTCCTGGGCCTGCAGGTAGGTCAGCCGCTTGGTGGAGCGGATGAGCGTTTCTGCCAGGCGGGTTCCGGCGACGTTGCCGTCTTCGTCATACGTGATGAACGCGCTCTTGCAGAACCGCGGTTGGCCTTCCTGCAGCGAGCAGACGCCGTTGCTGAGGATCTCCGGCAGCATCGGCACGACGCGGTTGGGGAAGTACACGCTCGTGCCGCGTCGCCGGGCCGAATCGTCCAGCGCCGTGCCTTCGCGCACGAAGTGCGACACGTCGGCGATGTGGACGCCCAGGATCCAATGCCGCCCCTGGCGCTCGAGGCTGATCGCGTCGTCATAGTCGCGGGCATCGGGCGGGTCGATGGTGATGACGGTCTGCTCGCTGAGGTCCTCGCGGCCGTCGGGCGCGGGGTCGAACGTATCGACCGCCCGGCGGGCATCGGCCAGCGCGCCGTCGTCAAAGACATCCTCGATTCCGCTGGCGCGGATAATGCCGATGGTCTCGGCCTCGATCTGTCCGGTGGCGCCGAGGTTTTCGACGATCACGCCGGTGGGAAACTCGCCCGGACCGCCGAAGTTGACGATCTCGACGAGGACCTTGGTGCCCTTGGGCGGTCCGGCCGTGCCGACGTCCCGCACGACGATCGGAGGCGTGGTCTCCTTGCCCTCGGGCATGACGAACCAGGCCCCCTCGGTGGACTCCAGGGTTCCGACGTAGCGATTGCGGCCGCGGCTGACGATCTCGACGATCTGCCCTTGATAGACGGCCTGTCCGTCGCGTTTGCCGCGGCGCTGGGCCGTGGCGACGACGCGGTCGCCGCTGCGAGCGGTTCCGACGGCCTCGGCCGGCACGTACAAGTCGCCGTGAGCGTTGGGGGTGTCGGGGATGACGAAGCCGAATCCGCGCCGGTTGGCGCGGAAGATTCCGACGACGCGGTCCGTGATCGCCGGCAGGGTCAGGGCGCTGCCGCTGCCGAGCACGAGGCGGCCGTCGTCGCGCAGAAGCTTGATCGCCTCGCGGAACGCGTCGTATTCGACGTCGGCCACGCCCATCTGGTGAGCGAGCTGGCGCGGTTTAAGGGGGTGATAGTCTCTGCGTGACAGAAACTTCAGAATCGCATCATAGTAACGTTGAGGCATAAAACTCCATAGCGCGGGCGTCTAGCCCGCCAGCGGCATGGGCAATCCCGCCCATGCATTTTCTCAGCAGCAGGGCCGCACGGTCCCGCTGTTATTTAGTTTATCTTCTTCAATAGGACCAATAGAACGAATAGGACCTATGTTTGCACATACTTCATCGCCAAAAAATGCGACGCTCAGGTGGAGGGAGACCTGAGCGTCGTTCCTGGCCGCACTCTCGTATGCAGGTGGAGGGAGACCCGCACATTCAGGGTGCAGCGGACAGCTTAAGTCATGTCGCACATTGCCACTATCGGGCAAAATATCGCGTTTACTGCATGCTTTCCTGCATCTGGCCGGGACACATGCGGCGAAATACCGCGATTTTGCGCTCATTCACCACGTCGAATTCGATCGGATCGTCCCCTGAATCGCCAGCGGTGTCATCACTCTGCGAAAGGTACTCAAGGATCGCGTTGCGGTGCCTGGCCAAAACCTGGCGATGCGTTCGCGCACGGCTGACGCAGAGGGGTAACGAAGGGCACACGGCCATATAGCCGCCACTGACTTCCCGCCGTGTCAAGACACATAGCCTCATGCTATGCTCCTTTCCGTGCGGGGCACGCGCAAAGCGTGTCCAAGCCCCTTGGCTCCTGCAACGCCCAATATGCTACCACCGGTTCGGGAATTTGCAAGTTCAAAATCCCCGAAAGTCGGAATCTCTTGCCAAGGCCACCCCCCCCCGCCTGCTGTGCCAGTGGTCTATTGCGGAGTCTCGGGCGGCGGGGCCAGAGCGGGCATGCCGGCCGGCGCCGCACATTGCAGCCGCAGTTTCTTCATCTCGCTGCGGACGCAAAAGTCTTTGATGATGGCGATGATCGCTGCGATTACTAGTATCCCGGGGGTCGGCATGCTGCCCTTTGTCAACATTCCCAATGTAACCAAAATGAACAGGGGCAGAACGATCCAGTAAAGCACCCGATAGCCGGTCCGCAGATCAAGGGTGACGCTCTTGCCGCAATTGGAGCACAGGAACTTCTTGAAACCCAGAAACGTGCTCTGGCGCTCGGCAGTTGATCGCATGCGGCAGTTGGGGCAGAGGAACTCTTCCATCTTGGCCATGCGATTCTCCCGCAGAAGCAGTTGTGAAATAATGACAGCGGCGGAAGTATACCTGCCGGGCTTGGGTTTGAGAATAGCAAGCCGCGACTTTCTTTTGTGGACTGACCGGATTAGCATCTGCGGCGTAACGCTAATATTTCACCGCGGAGATCGCGGAGGTCGCAGAGGATTCAAAAGACTTACAAGCCATTTGCTTCTCTGCGGTCTCTGCGATCTCCGCGGTGAATAGCCGGGTCAATGCGAAAGAGCACAGCCATGCGATTTGAAAACGTGGAATTGCACAATGTCGCTAAACTCGTTCCGGCCGACAGTGGCGGGCATGACCTTCAGCGCGTACCTGACGGCGTGCGGTCGGTCATGAACGACTGGGGCAAGACGTTCACCCGCCATGGAGCTGGATGCGAGATCCGCTTCAACGTCGTCCCCGGCAGCGTCGCCGCGATCACGCTGCGGGTGACCGAGGATAACGTCATCCCCCCGCTGGCCAGCGTCTTCATGGGCGAGTTCTGCTGCAAGGTCGTCCATGTCGGGCGCGAACCGACAACCATCACGTTCGACCCGGCCAAACTGGCGGTCTATCCGGAGAAGTTGCACCGTGTCGCGGCCTCGCGGGCGGTGCGGTTTGACGCCGGCCTCGTGCGGATCTGCCTGCCCCACCTGCATGCGGTGCGGCTGCTATCCATCGAGGGGGACCTGACGCCCCCGAGGGCGGAGCAACTCCCCCCTCGCCGATATCTCGCGTATGGCTCGTCGATCACTCACGGCGCGTACGCCATCACGCCCGAGTGTTCGTACGTGATGCTGACGGCCAAGGCCTTGGGCGCCGACCTGATCAACCTGGGGTTCGGCGGCGCGGCCCGAATGGAACCGGAAATGGCCGCCTACATCGCCGGCCGCGATGATTGGGATTTTGCCACGCTGGAGATGGGTATCAACGTCGGCGACTGGTCGACGCAGCAGTTCCGCGACACGATCGAACCTTTCGTGCAGACGATCGCAATGGCCCATCCGGACAAGTGGATCTTCTGCATCGACCTGTTCACCTTCGAGGGCGACTTCAACCCCGATCCGCCGACGGCGGTGAGCTTCCGCCAGATCGTGGCCGAGACGGTGACCAAGATCAACGGCCCCAAGGTGGTGCATCTCGACGGCCGTAAGTTGCTGACCGATCCGCGCAACCTGTGGATGGAGCTGGTGCATCCCAGCGCGGATGGGATGTTCGAGATCGCCTCAAAACTCGCCGAAGCGGTGGAAAGCAGTTCGAAGGGCGAAGTTCGAAGATCGAAGCAGGAAGTGAAATAAAGCGAGCGGGGGAAACGAATCCGTTTCCACTCGCTCGCGGTGCTTCTGTGGTCAGTTTTTCGATCAGTTGCGTCGCCGGCGAAGCATCGCCAAGGCGCCCAGCCCCAGCAGCGCCATCGTCGCCGGCTCGGGGATGACGGCCCCAAAGCGGTCATTGAAGTCCACGTTCAGCGTAAACTGGCTGTAGGGGTCGGTCTGATATCTTTCGCTGTATGGCGAATACGTTGACACTTGGATCTGACCCGCCGCCTCGTCAAAAGTCATAAGGCGCATGTATCCGATGCCGTATGTCCCTGCCTGGGATGCGGTATAGTCCTGGTAGTTCGCCAGCAATTCATATACCGGCAAGCCCGCGTCGTTAGTTGAAATCTGTGTGCGTTCACCAGCGTTGGGCTGTGAGATATCCTTAATTGTGTGAACGTGCCCGCAGAGCACCATGAAAATCTGCGAGTTTCCGTCGACCAGATCTCGCCAGATACCGCCTGTAGAATCGGCGACTCCCCTGCTCTCCTCGTCCGCGTGGTCGACCCCGGCTTCTGTCATATACCCGTGGGTGGTAACAATAGTGGGTATGCCGGGATTGGCGGCCACCACACCTCGTGCCCACGCCAGCGTATCAGCTACCGCCTGCGCGCTAAGACTGCCCAGATTGGTGAGACTGATGTTCATGAACTTGCGGCCGCCCGCTTGGAAGAACTGGTAGGAGCTAAACCCGGGAGCGTAGGCGCCGCCATACCAGGGCAGCCCCGTGAAGTGAGAACTTCCCAGATAGGTCCAGTAGTTGGCGCTACCATACATGTCGTGGTTGCCGCCGACGGTTGCCCAAGGCATGATGTTGTCAAGAGCATACAAACCGTCATTCTTGCCGGGCGTTGAATAGACGGCATTTGTAAAGATCGAGGCATCGGCCCCGCTGCTTCCGAAGTCGCCTTCGTGAGTGGTGAAGACGATATTGTTGGTTGTGGCATGATCATAGATCCACTGCACCTGGGCGTGGAAAGGGCTGCCCTGGCAGTTTTGGGAATCGGGAAGAACCGCGATCGTAAACGTCTCGGCCGAGGCGCCGACCGCTAAGCAGAAAAACAACACTGCGGAAGAAAACGCTTTGAACCTCATCGATACAGCCTCCGTTGCTTGGTTCGCGGTCCGGCGGACCGACGAACAAATCCGGCAAGCACCGCCTCCACGGGGCCTGCTATTTGGCCACCCTCCAGCCAACCTCACGGTTGCAGCGGCCGTAAATCAGCAATAATAAGATATCATCAATTTGCCTCCTGTCAATCTTTTCTTGGCGGCAAACCGTGGCCCGGGTGTTGGCGATTAAGGCAAAGGTCTCTTGGTCAGTTGCGGCGCTTGCGAAGCATCGCAATCGCGCCCAGCCCCAGCAGCGTCACCGTCGCCGGTTCGGGGATGGCAAAGACGATACTCTCGATCTGGCTGTTGTCCATGCGGTACGTGTTGAAGGTGAGCGATGTGGACGTCATGTCGAAAATGCCAAACGAGTAGGTCGACTCACTGTAGACGACACCGGGACCAGTGGTGGGCACATACAGAGGCGCGCCGAACGAACCTAGAACCATGTACTCGATGCCGTCAACCAACGAGTGCTGGTAGAAGTGCGAGTCGCCCGAAAGCACCATATCTACCCCGTTGGGCTCAAAAATCGCGTCGGCCATGTCCCTGAAGTCGGCATCGCCCTTATCGCCCCAATAATCTCGCCAGGCATAAGGCGGGTAGTGCGAGACCACGATCTTCCACGTTTGGGTCGATGCGGCTAGATCAGCGGCCGCGAAATCCCATTGCGCACTGCCCAAGCCATGCGGAATCATGCTGTTGAGGACCAGAATATGCGCGTCGCCGTAGTCGAAGGAGAAATAGTCCGGATCCCCGGTGGGCGATTGAGTGAATGCCTTCGTGACGCTGCCCCACGTTTCATGGTTGCCCACGGCGTTGACCCAGGGGGTCGTGGCGTTTAAGGCAGCCTGGTTGGGCTGGAACCATTCGGCGTTATAGGAAGCCCGTGTCGCATAATGGGCGATGTCGCCGCCGTAAACCATCATCTTGGGCGCATACGAGGCAATAAGCCCTGCAATGGTGTTATGGGCGGAATTGCTCCCCGCACGGGAGTCGGCGGCATAACCCCATCGCACACTTGTTCCGGCCAGAGGAGCGGTCCAGAAGGAATAGTCGGCGCTGACGGAGGAACCCTGCGTCACCCGATAGTGATATTCGGTGTTGGGCAAAAGCCCCGTGAGCTTAATATTATGCACGTACGTCGGCGCGTCGGTCGCTTGGGTGTTCTCGGTGGTGGCCGTCATTCCATACGAGGTGGTTGTGCCGAATTGCACGGTCGCCTCGATCGTGTCGGTAGCCTCCAGCGACACGTACACGCTGTCTTTCGTGACGCCTGCGACCCAAGGCGTGGGATAGGCCGCATCCGCCAGACATGCCGAAGTTAAAACCAGAAGTGTCAATGGGCATAAAAATACAAATCTGCTCATCACATTCCTCTCCTTATCAAGGATCGCTCACTTGGTACGTCGTGCCGCACAATTAATATACCACATGCTTGCACTTCATTAAATATCGAAGATGAAAAACAGAACCGTCATTTCAAGAGTTTCTCTCTGGCAAGCCGTGGCCGGGTTTGTTGGCGTACAGCAGATAGTAGGTCACCGGGACCACCACCAGCGTGAAGACCGTTGAGGCCAACAGGCCGAAGATCAGCGCCCACGCCAGGCCCGAGAAGACCGGGTCGGTGGCGATCGGCAGGGCCGCCAGCATCGACACCCCCGCCGTCAGCAGGATCGGGCGCAGGCGCACGACGCAGCTTTGCACGATGGCGTCTTTGAGACTCGCCCCGCGAGCCAGCGAGAGGTGGATGAAGTCCACGATGATGATCGAGCCGCGGGTCACGATCCCCGCCAGGGCGATCATCCCGATCATCGCCGTGGCGGTGAAGAATGTCGGCGTGGCGAACCCGCCGACGCTGCCGCCGCTGACGACGTTCAGCAGCCAGA
Source organism: Planctomycetaceae bacterium (assembly GCA_039680605.1). NCBI lineage: Bacteria > Pseudomonadati > Planctomycetota > Planctomycetia > Planctomycetales > Planctomycetaceae > Planctomycetaceae bacterium. The sequence continues at coordinate 86,177 of JBDKTA010000063.1, forward strand.
AGCCCGGCATGATTCCGATGATCGTCAGCGGAATCGCCATCATCACCACCAGCGGTATCGCGAAGCTGCGCGTCTGGTGCACCAGCAGAATATAGATCGCGATCAGCGCCGCGATAAACGCCAGGCCCATGTCGCGGAACACGTCCAGCGTCACGTCCCATTCACCCTCGCCGCTGAAATTCACGTTGATGTCGGAAGGCACCGACCAGGCGATGCCCCCGCCGTTGGACAGGTATGATCGAGACCCCATTGGGCGCGGCAGGCCCGAGGCCATCGCTTCACTGCTGGTGCCTTTACGGCGGTCTGTCTGGATATCCAGCACCGCCTCGGCCGGCGCCCGCCCGGCCATCTCGGCCAAAACGTACATCACCGGTCGCAGGTTCTTATGGTAGATGGTCTGGTCGACAGCGGCGGCGTCCCATCGTCCCAGTTCGGCCAGAGGCACCATCGCCCCCGAGGCGCTCTTGAGCGAGACGTTGGCCAGGTCCTGCTCACTGGATCGCAGCTCTCGCGGCAGGCGCAGATCGATCGTCAGCGGATTGCGTTCTCCGCTTTCCTGCACGGTCCCCGCCGTAGCGCCGCCCAGGAGCATCTGGTGCGTGCGGGCGATCTCATCTACCGAAATGCCGTTGAGCGCCGCCTTCTGCTGGTCGGGCACGAACCGCAGCTTGACCTGCGTGGCCTCGGCCATATCGTCGACATCGACGACGCCGGGCTCTCTGGCCAGCCGCCGGCGAACGACGCCGGCCGCGGCGACCAATCTGTCGTAAGGAGTATGTTCCTGCCCGTACACTTCGGCGACCACCGTCGAGAGCACCGGCGGACCCGGCGGGGGTTCGACGATCTTCAGCCGCGCCGCGTGACGCGCGGCGATCTGCCCCAAGTTCTCGCGCATCCGCAGGCCCAGGGCGTGCGACTGATCGTGGCGGTGCTTGCGGCCGACGAGATTGACCTGGATGTCCGCCACATTCGATCCGCGTCGCAGATAGTAGTGGCGCACCATGCCGTTGAAGTCCATGGGCGCGGCCAGACCGACATAAGAGGTGTAGTCGGTGACCTCGGGCACGGTCGCGAGGTACTGCTCGATGTCGCGCACAGCCGCGTCGGCCCGTTCGAGCGTGGTGCCCTCGTCGAAGTCCAGCACGAGTTGCAGTTCGTCCTTGTTTCCGTAGGGCAGCATCTTGAGCGGCACGACGCGAAGCATGGCCAGACCGGCGGCGAACATCAGCAGCAGGCCCATGACGGCCAGGAACGTCCAACCGGCGCGGCGGGTTCGCAGGAGGCGGTTCATGATCGGGCGGAACAACCGGTAGAGCAGGGATTTGGACAGATCACCCGATTCATGGTGCTCGCCCGCGGGCGCCCCGGCGCCGCGGGCGTTGTACCGCCGCCGCAGCAGATGGTACGCCAGCCAGGGCGTCAGGGTGAACGCCACCGTCAGCGACATGAGCATGGTGACCGGAACGTTCAGCGCCATCGGCCTCATGTACGGACCCATCATTCCGCTGATGAACAGCAGCGGCAAAAAGGAGGCGATGATGGCCAGGGTCGCCGAGATCAGCGGCGGGCGAATCTCGCTGACGGCTTCGAGCACGATTGCGCGGGAGGCCTTGCGGCGCATCGTGAAGTGGCGAACGATATTCTCCACGTCGACGATCGGATCGTCGACCAGCAGGCCCAGCGACAGGATCAGCGCAAACAGCGTCACGCGGTTGATCGTCATGCCCGCCAGCAGGTTCACCCCCAGCGTCAGACCGAAAACCACCGGCACCGCCAGGGCGACGATCAGGCTCTCGCGCCACCCCATCGACACCGTCAGCACCACCACCGCCAGCACCAACGCGACACCCAGGGCCTCGATCAGGTCGTTGACCTTGTCGTCCGAACTGAGCCCGCTGTTCCGCGTGATGACCACATCAACGTCGGCCGGCACGACCTCGGCCTTGAGCCGTTCGGTCGCTGACAAAATGTCCCGCGCCACCGTGACGGCGTTGGAGCCCTTCTTCTTGGCCAGGGCGATCGTGACCGCCTGGCTCGCACCGGCGGAGGCTTGCCCCCGCGCCGAGTCCCCAACCAGTGTGCCCGTCGCACCCTGGCGGGGCGCAAACCCGCGGCCGCCGCCCCAGGAGTGACGCACGTACGAGTTGACCTCGTCCGGCCCGTCCTCGATGCCGGCCACGTCCTTGAGGTAGACCGGAGCGGCGTTGAAGACTCCCACCACCAGTTGCCTCAGATCGTCGACTCGCTGGAACACCTTGCCGCTTTCGACGACGTACGCCGTGTCGGTGCGCGTGAAATCGCCCGCCAGGCGCTGGGTGTTCGATGCGGCCAGCGCCCGGTGAATCTCCAGCGGCGAAACGTTGAAGCCCCGCATCCGTTGGGGATCGAGGTACACCTTCATCTTGCGCGGCTGGCCGCCGATGACGTACGCGCGGGAGACGTCGCTGACGGCCGCGAGACGTGCGACCATCTCCTCGCCGAGGCGGCGCAGGGTGTAGCTGTCGTTTTCGGCGCCGCGGAGGGTAAGGGTGACGATGGGCACGTCGTCGATCTCGACGGGCTTGACGACCCAACCGGTCACGCCCGCCGGCGCGAGATCGACATTTTCGTCGATCTTCTTGTACAGCTTGACGAGGCTGCGCTCGCGATCCTGGCCGACGCGGAACCGGACGGTGATGATCGCCTGGTCCTGGCGCGACATCGAGTAGACGTACTCCACGCCGTCGATCTGGTAGAGCATGCGCTCCAGGGGCGTGCTGACGAGCTGCTCGACCTGAGCGGCGCTGCGACCGGGAAAGCTCACGTACACGTCTGCCATCGGCACGACGATCTGCGGGTCTTCCTCGCGCGGCGTGACCATCAGGGCCGTCAGCCCGATCGCCATCGAGAGGATCAACAGGATCATCGGCAGATTGCTGTCGAGAAACGTCCGGACGATTCCGTTGGTGAACCCGCCGGGTAGTTCGGAAGTTTCCTGGGGCGGCGGCTCGCTCATGACTTGGCCTCTTCTGCCGGCAGAGCGACCTTCTCGCCCGGCTTGAGACCCGCCAGTACTTCGACCTGCGGTTTTCCATCAACAACAACATTGCGGCCCAGTTGAACGCTACGGCGCTGCACGCCCTGGGAGTCTGCCACGTTGACCATGGTCAACTGCCCCACCTGCACTACCGCCGCCGGCGGAATCACCAGCACTTTGCGGTTGCCCAGCGGTACGCGGAGTTTGGCGTACATTCCCGGCCGCACGCCGGCGCGACACGGTCCGACGACCTTGACCTGGAAGGTCCGCGTGAGCGGGTCGGCCAGGGGGACGATCTCGCTGATCTTGCCGGTGCAGACGCCGCCGAGGTCGTCGAAGAGCACGTCGATTTCCTGCCCCGCCGCCAGGCGCTTGATAAGCCCTTCCCTAACGTTTGCGATCATCTGCATCCTGTCGTAGAGGCTCACCAGCACCTGCCCCGGGGCGACGGTATCTCCGATGTCGATTCGCTTGTCGACCACGACCGCGTCCATGGGCGCTCGAATCTCGGTGTAGGCGAGATTCTGCGTCGCCTCGTCGAGTGCCCGCTGGGCGGCCACGACCTCGCCCTCCAGCCCCTCCAGGCGGTATTTGGCGCTATCGACTTCGCCGGCGGTGGCCACTTTCTTGTCGAAAGCTTCCTTCATGCGCTGAAGATTTTTCAGGGCCTCGTCGCGAGCGGCCTGGGCGATTCGGATCTTGGCCTGGGCCATCTCGCGGCGGTTCTGCCAGGTGGACGGGTCGAGCTTGACCAGCACGTCGCCGCGGTGAACTTCCTGACCGGCGATGACGTTGACCTCAATGACCTTCTCCGGTTCGCGCACCTTCGATGCCAACGCCGTCTCCCGCAGCGGGCGAATGGTGCCCGGGGCTTCTTCGGACAGTGGAATCTCGACCATCCGCGCCTCGACTGTGCCCGAGATGCGCTGCCCCAGACCCGCGGGCGCCGCTACGGCAGGTCCTGCCTGTCCGGAGGTCTCCGGACCAACCTTGGGGCTGAAGACCCCGTCGAGGTAGAGCATCAGAAGGACCACCATCGCGGCCAAAACCAGCACCAGGACGCTCTTGAACACTACAGCGGACCATCGTTTCATCATCGGGGCTCCTTGGCCGTATGCCGCCGGCGCGGCGGTGCGGCATCAAGTGCATGATAGCCCCGCTCGGGCGTCAAGAGCAAGTGCGGCGCCCGCGTCGCGTCCACTGATGATGTCCTGGCAGGTGCCATGGTGGCCGTTTTCAAGCCGCCATGGCACCCCGGGCGGCTTTAGTTCTTCTTCTTGATCGTGATGTAGTTTACGCGCGTGCGGTCGCCGGGGGCGGCCTTCTGGTGCGACTTCATGGTGATGCGCCCGTCGGTCACTTTGACTTCCTTGGTAAAGGCTTTATGGTCTTCCTGGCCGAGGCTGATGCCTTCACAGAGAGTCACGCCGTTGACGTAGATGGTGCCGTCGGGCATCTTGTAGTCGCCGTCGCCGACACAGACCGTCACGTCATAGGTTCCGTTTTCCACGGTGATCGACCACGTGACGCCGGGCATGAAGAATATCTGCGTGCCCTGGCGGCGGTCGGCGCCGCGTCGGGCCCGCGTGGCGTCCTTCATCGGCTGGCTCCAACCGTAGGAATAACCGCTCGGTCGCATGCCGAAGGGTTCGCCGAAATCGCCCACGCAGCCGTCGGGCACCTTGCCCGGCGGCTGGAAGTTCACTGTCACGTCGGTGGCGCCCTTGCTCTCGATACGTTCGAAGGATCGCGAGACGACCTTGCCGGCGGCGCCGTCCTTGACCAGCGTCAGACGCACCTCGCACGAGCGGCTGATCGGGATCGATCCTGCCGCCTTGGGCGAAGCGGGCGTGGGATCGCTCCCGTCGAGGGTGTAGTGTACCTCGCCGCCGGCCAGCGGTTTGCGGACCAGCACGTTGAGCGTTCCGGTGAACTGCAGGTCTGCCGTTTGGAAGACCGGCAGGTCCGTCTGGGGCTTGAAGCCGACGCTGGTCTCGATCCATCCGCCGCAGGTGCAGCCGCCCGAGGCCTCGGGGCTCAGCAGCATACCGCTCCCGGCAACCACGCTCAGCCAGCAGTCCGGGCGGAGGCGGTAGTAGTTCGAGCTCTGATTGACGCTGTTGGACCACATTGTCGTGTGGTTGGCGCGGAAGAACACGCCGTAGCGCGAACAGGAATACGTGCCGCAACTGCCGCCGGGCATGTCGCGCAGCTCCTTGCCAGTGGCCAGATCGAACGTCTTGGGCCGCGCGTACACGACGCCGTCGACCACGGCCGTATGCGTCATGTGCGCCCCGTGGTCGCCGCGCCCGTTGGCGGTCTTGTGCCAGAGTTCCTTGCCGGAACTGTCGGAGAAGACGAACACGTGGTACGTGTATCCGACGTTGGCGCCCAGGACGAGGTACTTGTCGCTATGGGCGAAGAAGTACACGATCGCGCCGCCGGGGCTCTTGAAGGGAGCTTCCCAGACGGCCTTGCCCGACGCCAGATCCAGAGCGACGATGGTCTGGTCGCCCCAGAGATTGCCGCTGCGGCTTTCGATGAAATACGCCCGCGTGTCTGTCATGGCGATGGTCGAGTTGATGATCGTGCCCTTGGCGTGCTGCCAGAGCGTCTTGCCCGTGACCGGGTCGAGGGCGAACAGTTCGCTCGAGCAAACCTTGCGGCTTGACGCGTCGTCATACCATCCGCCGCGGCCGGTGTAGTTCGTCGCCGGTCCGCCCTGGTTGACGCTGCCGACGAGCACCTTGCTCTCGCGGCCGATGTAGCCCCACCAGTCGCCCTTGGTGGGCATGGCGAAGGTAGAGGCGAGTTTTCCGGTGGCGCCGTCGATTTTCCAGCAGGTGTTCTCGACGGCTACGTAGAGGAACTGGTCGTCCGCGCACCAGTTGCCGCAGTCGTCGGGCATGTTCATGCGGATCATGTTGGGGATTTCGAGCGACCAGAGGATCGTGCCGTTGTGGGAGTCCATCGTGACGATCCGGCGCAGACCCTGGGCGTAAAGGCGCCCACCTGCCGCCAGGGGCGCGGGCTTGCGGGGCTCGCGGTCGGGCTGATATCGCGGGCCGGGGCGCCCCACCCACTGCACGGGCAATTCGGCAGTCGAGGTGGCCCCGCGAAGTTCTTCGCTGCCGTACGAGGTGTTGTCGGCGTTTCCGTACTGATGCGACCACGCGCCGGTTCCGGCGGGAATGGCTTTGGCGGTGACGGCGGGCTTGCCGCCTTCGCCGATGGCCACAGCCGCAAAACCCGGCTTGACCAGGCGGGCGACTTCAGACGCCGCATACGGCTGGTTGGGCGCGGCGATCACGAGGTTCGCCACGTCGCTGACCAACTCTACGTCATTGGCCTTGGGGGCGTGATGCAGCGAGACCCGCATCCCATATACCCCGGCGGCGATCAGGGCGGCGCGCCCTTTCTCGATGGCGGCCGCGTCTGTGTCGTACCCGATCACGCACAAGCTGCTGGCCTTGGCGATCTCGAAGGCAAGCTTGCCATCGCCGCACCCGAGCACCACGCACACGCCATCGCGAGCGGTCGTCTGAGCCAGGACATTCTGGGCAACGCTGGAAACCGGCGACGTATCGGCCCCGTAAGGCTGAGCACCCGCGTCGATCTGCGGGACGGTGTAATTGAATGTGGTGTCGAGCCCATGCACCCCGGTAGACCGCCCGGCGACGCGGATGATGTACTGATATCCCGCGCGCAGTTCCAGGCCGGTCATCTCGGCGGAGTGATCGGTGGTCTTCTGGGCCTTCTCGACCTTCTTGAAGTTCTGCCCGCGTCCGTATTCCAGCACGGTCGTGGCCGGTTCAGCGGTCTGCCAGAAGACCATCGCCTTGTCCGGGGCGGTGAACTGCACGTACGGGCCTACCGGCAGCTTGATAGGCGAGGGATCCGCTGCGCCCATCGCGGCGCCGCCGACGGCGGGAGGCGACTCCCCGCCGCTCTTGCCCCCGCGACCGAAGCAATACACGTGCCCGGCTTCGGTGCTGACGATCAGCCGCCCATCGGCGGCAGCAAGGCCCCATACCGTCCCGATCACCGGGGCCGTCCAAAGTTCCTTGCCATCGGCGGCATTGTACGCGGCTACGCGATCGGCCCCGCCGCCGAAGACCACGCCGCCGGCGACGATGACCACGCGGGCCTCGGGCAGGTTAGTGCTCCACTTGGATTCTCTTCTTCCAGCGGGAACGACGATGCCCCGCCCGCCGGCGACGAACGTATCGCCGGCGACCGCCACGTCGTACGCCCCGCCGATGCCGCCCAGCGACTGGCCCTTGTTGCCCGGTCCGCTGAGGATGTTGCCGCCGGGTCCGATCATGATGAAACTGCCCGACGACGCCCCGCCGAGGTCCTTGCCGTCGCTGCGCCGGAACCGCATGCCGGCCGAGCGCCCCTGCGGAATGATGAAATCCGTGTCCGTCAGCACGCCGGCGGCCTCGAGCGAAAACTGCTCGTACACGCGCACGTACCGTCCATCGCCGGTGGGTTTGCCCGTGGCGGCGTCCAGCGCGCAGACGTACGATCGCTCCCACGGCAGCATGCTGAAGGCGCAGTAGGCGGTGCCTTTGTCGACCATGACGCCGGTGCGGCAGGGCTGCACGGCGACGGCGCGGTTGTTGTTCATGATGCGCCGCACGTCGGCCTGGGGCGAGAAACGCCAGACTTCTTTTCCGTCGGCCAGAGCCAGGCAGTACGCGAAACCGTCATCACTGCCGAAGTAGACTTTGCCGGCGTCGACCGTGGGCGCCACGCGCACCGGGGCGCCGGTTGTGAAACGCCATCGTTCCTTGCCGGTAGCGGCATCTATGCAGTGCACCGAATCGTCGGCCGTCGAGCCGAACAGCACCGCCCCGCCGGCGGCGACGGCATAGAACGCCGGATCGTAGTTGCGCATGTCGCCGGGATTGCCGCCGTGGTAGGCGTCGATATGGGCCGCCCCGTCCCACGCCCGCTGGGGCAACTGCCCGCTGTGCCACGCCCAGAGCAGCCCCAGCGAGGCGACGTCGATCTTCTCGTCGGTAACCGAACTGCGGCGGTAATCATGTCGATACGTCGGCCAATCGCCCGCCGCGGCGGCCGAGACCAGGCCAAACAGAGCGACCATCGCAATCGAAAACAAGCGGCATCGGTTCATCGGCGATTCCTTTCGGGACAATCACACCACCTATATTAACCCCTCGCGCCAGAGAAAAGATTGCCAAATGCCCAAGGAAGTAATTCGCCGCCGAGGTCGCGGAGGCACAGAGGAGGGAGGCCGTACAGGGCGCCGTGGCGGGAGGGCAAAGCCCGCCAGCCACGATTTCTCCAGTGTGAGCGTTCGGGGATCGTGGCTCTCCGGGCCTTTGGCCCTGCGCGCCACGGCACCCCATCTCTGCGCTAACTGGCTTGCCGGGCGATGGCGGTCACTTCGTCGACCAGGGCCTGCGCGGCGGCGGGCTGGGCGGCTTCGGCGATGATGCGCATGATCGGTTCGGTGTTGCTGGCGCGGACGCAGACCCAGCCTTCGGGCAGGTCGATGCGCAGACCATCAGCGTCGTTGAACTCGGCGCCGCTGCGTGTGGCGAAGGCTTTGCGCACGGCCGCGGCGACCAGCACGTCCGCCCCGAGCGGGCAGGGAATCTTCGTCTTGATCATGGTGTATCGAGGCAGGGCGGCGACCAGTGCGCTGAGCGGGCGGCGCTGCTCGGCGATGTACTGCAGCACATACGCCATGGCCACCAGGCTGTTTCGCACGGGCACGACGGCAGGCTCGATCACGCCGCCGCCGCCCTCGCCGGCCAGCATGCATTGCGTCCGCAACATGCCCTCGACCACGTTGGCCTCGCCGGTGGGCGTTCGCACGACAGCGCAGCCGGCGGCCGCGGCGATATCGTCGACCATCCGCGACGTAACGAGATTGGTGGCGATGCGCCCCTTGCGCTGCGTCAGGACAAAAGCCGCCGCCAGGGCCAGCGTGTACTCCTCGCCGATGAACGTGCCCTTCTCGTCGACGATGGCCAGGCGGTCGGCGTCGGCGTCCTGGGCGAAGCCCACGTCGGCGCCGCTGCGGACGACGACGTCGCAAAGCTCCGTGACGTTTTCGGCGATGGGCTCGGGCGGATGGGCGAACTGCCCCGATGGCTCGGCGTTGATATGCGTCAAGCGGCAGGACAGCCGCTGCAGCAGCATGGCGGCCTCTTGCCCGCCGGCGCCGTTGACGCTGTCGACGGCGGCGCTGAGATTGCCCGCGGCGATGGTCCGCGCGTTGCAGTGGGCCAGCACGGTCTGCACGTGCGTTTCGGCCGCGGAGGTGTCCTGCCCCAGGGCCCCCTGCTGATGCGGGGGCAGAATGTCGAAGCCTCGCTGCTGCCAGATGCGTTTGAGGCGTTCGGCATCGACCGCCGCCAGGCCCGTGCCGATGGGCTGGAGGAACTTGATGCCGTTGTACTGGGCGGGATTGTGCGAGGCGGTGATGATGACGCCGCCATCGGCGTGGAGGCGGCGGGTCATCAGCGCCACCGCCGGCGTGCTGGCCAGGCCCACGTCGACGACCGAGACGCCGCTGGCGATGAGCCCCTGCACGATCGCGTCGCGAAACATCGGGCCCGAGGGGCGGCTGTCGCGCCCGATGACTGCCCGGCGGCCGGCGCCGAGCATGGCCCCGAACGCCAGACCGAAATCTTTGGCCACCTCGGCTGTGAGCGTCTTGCCCACCGTGCCGCGAACGCCGGAAACGGTTACCATTAAGCGGTCCATGAAAACTCCTTGAAAGCTGTGAGTTGAGGGTGGTGAGCAAAAACAAAGCCTCTCGGCGGTTCTCACCACTCACCACTCACCACTCACAACTAACTGAAGACAACTGAAGCATACCCTACCGTCGTATCGTCTTCATAGTCCGGATATTTGCGGTGTACGACTTCATAGCTGTTGGTGTACTCCAGGCAGACGCCCCGCGTGGCGCCCAGGGCGCGACAGGCGGCGATGGTCGCGGCGACGGCGCCGCTGCCGCAGGCGCTGCGATGCACATCGGCCTCGGCCAGCACCGCCTGGGCGTCCATCGCTTCGATGCGCTGCAGCATGCGGTTGTCGTTGCGGCGAGCCCACTGCTCGCCGGCGGCGCCGCGGCCGTGAGGGCTGCCGAAGTGCCCGCCATAGTGCGTCAGGTCGGTGCTGCCGACGACGCAGGAGTTTGGGAATGCGGCCAGAACGCCGCCGATCACCTGTCCGATGTCGATCGCCTCGGGCGCGGGGGGGACGGCGATGGGCACAATCTTCGCCCGCGGACAGATCACCTGGATAAACGGCACCTGCACCTCCAGCGAGTGCTCCTGATCGTGCGCGTGGGGATTGGCCCGCAACAGCGTGTCCGCCCCGGGCGCCGCGAGGATGGCTGCGGCCACTTCGTCGTCAATGGCGATCTGCCCCAGCGGGCTGACCCAGACGCCCGACTCGAAGACCTCCCCAACCGCGGCATGTCCGCGATGGTCGGCCCCGAGCAGGATGAACGTCCCCCCGCCGTCTGCCGCGGCCAGCGAAGCCCCGCCGGCCAGCGTCTTGAACGTCAGCGCCGCCACGGCGCCGCTGTAGACCCATCCGGCATGGGGCGCCAGCCCGCCGCGCGGGTCGCCGGGCGCTGAGGGGGGCAAGGCGGCAGCCTCGAACAGGCGCATCACGTGATGGCGACAAGACGAGGGCGATTCCTCGTAGAACGCCCCGGCGTGGAACGGATGTCGCATGTTGGTCGCCACGGATGGTCTTTTCCCTTTCAGCGATTATCCGCGCATTGTATCATGCCTGTATATTATTAGGCTAGGACCCATCATGAGCCCGCAATCCGAACGACAGAGCGAACAAGCCGACGCCCTGGCTGCACTGGCTGGCGGGCAATCCCCCACCGCCGCCCCGCAGTCCAAACCCGTGTCGGCGGTGAATCTTTCGGCCGCTTCACGCCGGGCGACGCCGAGCAAGCAGGCGCGCGAGGCGTCATTCCAGGCCAAGTCCGCCAAGGCCCAGGCCTATCAGTTCAAAAACTTCATGATCCCGATGCTCCTGGCGGCGGCGGTGCTGTTGTTGCTGCTGGGGGTACTGGCGGCTTTCAATCTGCCCGCGGCGGACTATGCGGCCGACCATCCCGACGAGGTCATCTGCAAAGGTTGGTTCAAGCCCTTGGTGATCGCAACGTTCCCGCTGGCGCTGATCCTGGTCGCCGGAGCGTTGGTTTTCTGGCTGGACGTTCGCGCGCACCGGAAAGGAACCGCCGCCGTCTGAAATCCGCCTGGCGAAGCAAGTCCGGGGGGAGGGAGAATACCGTCTTGAAAACTGCCACTGAAAGGCCCTGGGGATCCCTAAGCTGGCCCAACCGCATCAGTCTGCTGCGACTGCTGCTGGTGGCGCCGTTCATCGTCCTGCTGCTCAGCCAGGGCGATGACGGATGGCCGTGGGCACGCCATGTCGCCATCGCGATCTTCGTGGTCATGGCCGTCAGCGACATGGTCGACGGGATTCTCGCCCGCCGGCTCCAGCAGAAGACCCGCCTGGGGGCCATTCTCGACCCGCTGGCCGATAAGATCCTCATCATCTCTTCCGTGCTGGTGCTCTCGCAACCGGCCAAGGCTGTTCCCGACGCCATGCTTCCCAACTGGGTGGTGGTGGCCGTGGTGGGCAAGGATTTGTGGATCGTCATCGGTTTTCTTGTGGTATATTTGGTCACGGACAAGCTGCGGGCCGAACCCAGCATCAGCGGCAAAGCCTCTACGATGGCACAACTGCTGATGGTCGGTTTCGTCCTGGTAGCACCGGAACTCGATGCAGCGGCCCCGGGACTGGCCTTGGGCAAATGGATCGTCCGGGTCCTGATGTATGCGGTGGCGGTCCTGGCTGCACTGGCCGTCATCAGCTACACCCGCAAGGGCCTGCGGACCATCGCCCAGCATCAGAAACCACTGGAAAACCATCGCGCCACCCATGACCAACCCCATGCACCCGATTGAAGACATCCTCAATGAACTCCGTGCCGGGCGAATGATCGTCCTGGTCGACGATGAATCTCGCGAAAATGAAGGGGACCTGGTCTGTGCGGCCGAGAAGGTCACCCCCGAGATCATCAACTTCATGGTTCGCGAGGGCTGCGGCGTGGTCTGCATGCCGATCAACTCCGCCCACGCCGAGCGCCTGGGCCTGCATCCGCAGACCCCCGTGAACACCTCGCTGCACGGGACGGCTTTCACCGTCACCATCGACGCGGCGACGGGGATCACCACCGGCGTGTCGGCGGCGGACCGGGCGCGGACCATCCAGATCGCCGCGCGCGACACGAGCACCCCGGCCGACCTGGTCCGCCCCGGGCACATCAACCCGCTGCGGGCTCTGGACGGCGGCGTCCTGGTGCGCGCCGGACAGACCGAGGGCGCCGTCGACCTGGCGCGACTGGCCGGGCTCAGGCCCGCCGGCGTCATCTGCGAGATCATGAACCCCGACGGCACGATGGCCCGCCGCGACGACCTGGAAAAGTTCTGCCAGCGCCACAGCCTCAAAATGTGCAGCGTCGCCGACATCATCCGCTACCGCCTGCGACAGGAGAAGCTCATCAGCCGCGCCGTCGAGGTCGACATCGAACTCGAGGCCGGCAAGTTCCACCTGATCGCCTACACCTCGGTGGTGGACATCGAGCCGCACGTGGCGATCTGCATGGGCGGCGTGGGAGAACTCGACGCCCAGGGCGTGCCCGTCGTCCACGACGACCCGGTGCTCGTGCGAGTCCACAGCGAATGCCTCACCGGCGATGTCCTGGGCAGCCTGCGATGCGACTGCGGCGGGCAGCTCCAGACGGCGCTGAAAGCCGTTGCGGCCGCCGGAAAGGGCGCGGTGGTCTACGTGCGACAGGAAGGGCGGGGCATCGGCCTGGTGAACAAGCTGCGGGCGTACAAGCTGCAGGTCGAGCAAGGCATGGACACCGTTGAGGCCAACCTGCACCTGGGCTTCGAGCCCGACCGCCGCGACTACGGGATCGGCAACCAGATCCTTCGCGACCTGGGCCTGACGCGCCTGCGCGTGATGACCAACAATCCCCGGAAGATCTACGGCCTGGAAGGCTTCGGTCTCAAGATCGTCGAGCGGGTCGGAATCGAATTGCCCCCCCACGCCCACAACCGCGACTACCTGCAGACCAAGAAAGACAAGATGGGCCACATTTTGGAGCAGTTGTGAGTGGTAAGTGGTGAGTGGTGAGTTTCTTCACTCAACACGCACCCCTGCTTCTAAAGTTTCTCACTCACCACTCACCATCCACAATTCACAACTTCTTCTACGGCGCGCTGTCGGACGCCCAAAACCATGTCAGCGACTGACCGTTGAAGTAGCGCCCCGTTCCGCTGCCGCCGCCGATAAAGTTCGTCTTCGTGGCCGGCAGAACGTCTTCGGCCGTGGCCGCAGCGCCGGCGGCCGAGGGAATCCACTTCACATTGCCGCCGGCATAGAGGTGGTTGCTGCCGGCAAAGACTCCGCCGTCGCTGTGGTTGTACACCGTCGGGCTGATCCCCGTGTCGGTCGTACCGCTATTTTCGGCCACGTCGGCCGCAATGACATAGTTGCTGTTGGTGCGCATGGGGCTGCGACTCAGCGCCGTGGGCGTTCCGACCCCCGACGGGACGGGGTTGAGCCCGTATGTCCAGATATACGACGTGAGCACCGCGTTTCCCCAGTTGCCCGGCACGGCGGCGTTACGCGATGGATCGGTCGTGGGATTGATGTAACACACCGGGCGGCTGGGGCACTTGACGATATTGCTCAACTCGCCCATTCCCGCCCCGACCAGAGCGTTGTAGACTGCGGGCGATTTTACCCCCGCAGACATCCCGTGCTCCCCCGCGGCCCCTTCGTTGTACTGCATCGCGTAGAGAATCGCCCCGAACGGCGTCGTGCGGGGAATGTACGGCCGCGGGTAATATCCGCCGGTGCTGATGGCGTAAGCGTTAAGGCGCATCCCCATGGTGTTGAGGTTGGAGGCGCATTCGGTCCGCTGCATCTTGCTCAGGATGCTTTTGATAACCGGAACGAGCAAGGTGACCAGGAGCATAATGATGCCGATCACGATCATCAGCTCCATCATGGTAAACGCTCTGCGCCGAGCCATCGCGCCGCTCCCTTTCCTCTGCCACAACGGGCAGATCAGGCAGGCCTGTCCTCCCAGAAGAAGTATAACGCGTGGGACAGGGGCGGTCAAGAAAGCCCAGGAAGCTGAACTGAAGTGGCGGGTGTCACTGAAAGCCGACAGCAGATAGCAGACAGGGACATTGCTAACGCCTCCCCGCCTTATTAGAATCACTTCCATGGACAGACTGGTATCCATCCTGGAGCGGTTCGGGCGCCCGCGCGTGGCTCTGGTGGGCGACTTCATGCTCGACCGCTACATCTACGGCAACGTCGACCGGCTCAGTCCCGAGGCCCCCGTGCCCGTCCTCAACGTCGGGCGCCGCGAGGTGCATCCCGGCGGGGCCGCCAGCGTCGCCGCGGCGATGCTCGCCCTGGACGCCGAAGTCTGTTGCGTCGGCGTGATCGGTAAAGACTCCCACGGCGAAGAGCTCGTGCGCCTGCTGGGCGAAGCCGACACCATGTCGCTCATGCGCCTCTACGACCGCTGCACCACCGTCAAGTGCCGCTACGTCGGCCTGGCCCAGCACCGCCACGCCCAGCAGATGCTGCGCGTCGATGAGGAGCAGGCCGGCGAACTGCCCGAGGAGGTAGGCAACCGCCTCGTGGCGGCTTTGCGGGGCGTGGTGCAGGGCTGCAAGGTCGTCGCCCTCCAGGACTACGATAAGGGCGTTCTAACCGACACGACGGCGCCGGAGTTCATCAATGTCGCCCGCAAGGCCGGCGCCGATGTCGTCGTCGATCCGGCACGGATCAGAAGCTACCGCCGCTACCTCGGCGCCACGCTGCTGACGCCCAACCGCTACGAAGCCGAACTGGCCAGCGGCGTGACCATCACCGACGAAGAATCCATGGCCCGCGCCGCGCGGGAGATCATCCGCGAGGCCGAAGCCCAGGCCGTCATCATCACTCTCGACCGCGAGGGCGCCTTCCTCTTTACCCGCGAGGGCGTCGCACGCCGCATCGCCACCAAGCCCCGCAGCGTCTACGACGTTACCGGCGCCGGCGATGAAGTGCTGGCGATGATGGCCGTGGCTATCGCCAACCGCTGCAATCTCACCGACGCCGTCGAACTGGCCAACGTCGCCGGCGGGCTCGAGGTCGAACGTTTCGGCGTCGTGCCCATCACGCGGGACGAGGTGCTGGCCGAGTTGCACAAGATGATCGGCCTGCGAGGCAGCAAGGTGCTGGCGCGCCGCAGCCTGCTGCATGAACTGGCTCGCCTGCGGCAGGGAGGGCATACGATCGTCTTCACCAACGGATGCTTCGACCTGCTGCACATGGGGCACGTACGGTACCTCGCCCAGGCCCGCACCATGGGCACCGCCCTGGTCGTGGCGATTAATTCCGACGAAAGCGTGCAGCGGCTCAAAGGTCCCAGCCGCCCGATCATTCCCGCCGCCGAACGCGCCGAAATGCTCGGGGCCCTCGAATGCGTCGACTACGTCACGATCTTCGACGAGGATACGCCCGAGACCCTGCTGGAACTGATCAAGCCCGACATCCTGGTCAAGGGCGGAACCACGGCCGTGATCGTCGGGCAGGACATCGTAGAAAACTACGGCGGACGCGTGCTGACGCTCCAGCAGGTCGAAGGGCTCAGCACCACGGCGATCATCGGACGGATAATGGAACAGTCCGGCGGGCAAGCCTAGATTTTGAGATCTCAGATTTGAGATTCCAGATTGCGGAGAATGGATTCCATGAGCAACAAAGCGATTTTTCTCGATCGGGACAAGACCCTCATCGCAGACCCGGGATACCTGGCCGACCCCGAGGCCGTCAAGCTCCTGCCCGGGGTGGAGCTGGCCATCAAGTCTCTTCGCCAGACCGGGTACCTGATGGTCGTGGTGACTAACCAGTCCGGAATCGCCCGCGGGCTGTTGACTGAAGAGGCGTTGGACAACATCCACGCCCAACTGCGCCGCCTGCTGGCCGACAAGAACGCCCACGTCGACGCGATCTACCACTGCCCCTTTCATCCTGAAGGCACCGTCGAAAAATACGCCTGCGAGTCCGACCTGCGCAAACCCAATCCGGGGATGCTGCTCAAGGCCGCCGAAGAGCACGACATCGACCTGGCCCAGAGTTGGATGGTCGGCGACAGCGCCCGCGATATCGAAGCCGGACAGCGAGCCGGCTGCCGAACCATCCGCATCCGCACCCCCGGCACTGAAAGCACCGCCGACGGCGGCGATGACGAAGGCGTCCAGGCCGACTACACCGTGCGCAATCTCGTCGAAGCCGCCCGCGTCATTCTTCGAGCGCCGGCCGTCGCCGCGGCGGTCCCCGAGGCTGCGCCGCCGGCCGCCCCCGCGACGCTGCCCCGAGCGGGCCTGGCGGCCATGAGCCGGCAAACCGCCGCTCCACGCACCATGCCCTCCCTCGCCGCCGCGCCCGCAGCCGCACCGCCTGCCGACGAAACAGTTGACGACGAACCCGAAACCGCCGTCGATGCACCCGCCCCCGCCAGCGAACAGCACGTGCGACTGGAAATTCTCCGCCACGTCCGCCAGATGGCCCAGACCGCCCTGACCGAACGCGAAGACTTCAACGTCTGGCACATGCTGGCCATGTTCGCCACGATCATGGCCATAATGGCGCTGGGCGGGGCCGTCTGGAAGTTCTTCCAGGACGGAACCGGCAACGTGGGCGTCAGCCAGTTCTGGGCGACCGTCGCGGTAGCGCTGCAGATGATGGCCTTGACTTTTTTCGTCGTCCGACGGCTGAAGTAGGCCCTGGACCGTAGAATAGATTGAACATCAGAAGCAGGAGCCCCATGATGATGAGATATCCAGTGATTGGCGTTTCAGTTTTGGCGATCGCCCTGTCGCTTTCGGGCGGGTGCAAGGACAAACAGCAGACGACCCAGCCCCCCGCCCGCACGTTGAACGTGCCCAAACCCGCCACCGACGCCATGGACGCCCCGCACGCCGCGCAGGCCGGAAAACTCATCAACGGCGGCGTGAGCTATCTGCTTGCTGCGCGAACCGCAGACGGCGGCTGGAGCCTCGGCGGTCCTGACGCCGACCCGGCCATTACCTCGCTGGTTCTCAAGGCGCTGCTGGGACACGGCGATTTCAACAGCAGTTCCCCCGAGGTGCAGAAGGCCTTCGCCGCCGTCCTGAAGTACCGCCAGAGTGACGGCGGCATCTACGACCCCAAACTGGGTTTCCAGAGCTACACGACTGCCACGGCCGTCACCGCGCTGGCCGCGGCGAAGGATCCCAAGTTCAACGAGGCGATGGCCGGCGGCGTGAAGTTTCTCCGCACGATCCAGATCAAGGTCGGCAACAAGGCGCCCGACGGAACGGTGATTGAAGACTCCGACGTGCGACGCGGCGGCGTGGGCTACGGCACCAGCGGCGAGCCGAACCTCAGCGTGCTGAACTTCTGGACTGAAGCCATGAAGGACGCCGGCGTGGGGCCCGAAGACCCGGCCATGAAGGAGGCCCTGCTCTTCCTGACCAATCTCCAGAACCGCAGCGAGTCGAGCACGCGGCCGGTCGATGCCGCCGTCAATGACGGCGGATTTCCATACGATCCCAAGGAAAGCAAGGCCGGCGCCGGTCCGGGCAGTCAGGGGCTTCGCAGCTATGGGTCGATGACGTATGCGGGCTTCAAGAGCATGCTCTATGCCGGCGTGACCAAGAACGACCCGCGCGTGCGGGCGGCGTTCGACTGGATCCGCACCTACTGGCGCCTGGACGCCAATCCCAACATGCCCCAGGCCCAGTCGCAGGAAGGCCTGTACTATTACTACATGGTCTTCGCCAAGGCGCTGCGGGCATGGTCTGAGCCGGTCATCACCGACGCCGAAGGCGCCAAGCACAACTGGCGCCACGAGCTTGTCGACGCCCTGGCCCAGCGAGTCCGCCCCAACGGCGCCTGGAAGAACGACGCACCTCGGTGGATGGAAGGCAACGACATCCTGCCCACCACCTTTGCGGTGATGGCGCTGCAGGAAACGCTGCAGAAGTGACTCCAATATCCAATTGCCAATTTGGAATTTCCAATTGAAGAAATGCCCCCAATGGGAACTGCTTTTCAATTGGAAATTGCAAATTGGAAATTGGAAATCCCCAGGGCCTGCGTTAATCTTCCTCACATCGATCGGACCTATGGAGACTTGCGATGGACATCAGACCCTTCCGCGGCTGGCGCTATAGCGCCGCCGATCTCAGTTCGTTGATCGCGCCGCCGTACGACGTGCTCTCTGCCGCCGACAAGCAGGCCCTGCTGGCCGGGTCCGACCGCAACATTGTCGGTGTCGACATGCCGCACTACCCGCCGGCCTCGGCCGGACCCGATGAAGTCTACTCCCAGGCAGCGTCCACCTTGGAGAGGTGGATCACCGACGGCACGCTCAAACGCGACAGCCGCCCCACCCTCTACGCCTATGAGCAAACGTACGCCTGGGCCGGCCGCACGTATCACCGCCGCGCCCTGCTGTGCGGCGTTCGCGCCACGCCGCTGGGCCAGGACGTCATTCCGCACGAACACACCTTCGCCGGGCCCAAGGCCGATCGCCTCAAACTCACCGAGCACACGCACAAACAGCTTTCGCCGATCTTCGGTTTCTACGACGACCCCGCCGGCGTCATCCGGGAGACCCTCTGGGCCACGGTAGACGCCGACCACCCCGCCGCGGCCGGAACACTCAACGGCGTGGGCGAGAAGATCTGGACCGTCACGGACGCGGCCACCATCGACGCCGTCGCCGCCGCCTTGAGGCCGGCGCCGGTGTTCATCGCCGACGGGCACCACCGCTACACCACGGCGATGAACTATCGCGACGCGCTGCTGGCGGCCGGCGTCATCGACGCGCGCCACGAGGCCAACTACGTGCTCTTTGCGCTGGTGGCTTCGGACGATCCGGGGCTGCTGATCCTGCCCACGCACCGGATGGTCAGCGGCCTGTCTCAGGCGTTCTCGCTGTCGGCCCTGCGATCGGCCGCCACGGCCTTTGAGTGGCGCAAGGCCCCTCAGATCCCCGCCGACCTCAGCGATGCCGACAGCTTCCTCAAGGGCTTCGCCGGCGGCGCCATCGGCGCAACCGATGGTCGCGAGTTGTGGGTGGCCGTGCTGAAAGATCCGGCGGCGATGGAACAGGCCGCCCCCCAGCAGTGCCCCGCCTGGCGCGAGTTAGATGTCGCCGTGCTGCAGACGCTCATCGTCGATGGCGCGATGGCGTCTTTCCGCACCGACGCGACGGAGATCCGCTATACCCCCGACGCCAACAAGGCCCTGGCCGCCTGCACCGCCGGCGAATCGCAGCTTTCCCTGCTGCTGCAGGGCACGCGGCTCGACCAGGTCAAAGCCGTCGCCCTGGCCGGACAGTCGATGCCCCACAAGAGCACGTACTTCTACCCGAAACTGGCCACCGGCATGGTTATCAAACCGCTGGAATAGCCGCCCCCCGCGCCGCCGAAACAGGGCATATTCATTCATTCCTTAATTAACCCTCCCGGCCTGCTGGCCGAATATGCCTTTGGAGACATGGGCAAGCAGAGATTCCGGGCGCGGCAAATCCGTGCCTGCTGCTGATCCTATTGCCGAAGGAAACCGATGCGACCCTTGAGTGCGATCAGACTGCCCCGGCGACTTGAACGTGTCCGGTCGATGATGTCGCAGTACTTCGTCTCGGTGGCGATTCTCGCCATGGGGGCGGCGCTGTCGACCTGTCTGTACTTCATCGCCGACGAACTCGAACACCAGCGCGCCCTGCTGGCGTTCAACCAGAACGCCAACGACCGCATCCGGTCCATCAAGGCCTCCCTCGAAGTCAACCGCCTGGTCCTCAACTCGCTCAAGGCCTTCTACGCCGGCACCGACAACGTGACAGAGCAGGAATTTCGCCAGTTCATGCAGCCGCTGCTTAAAAGCGTTCCGGACCTTCAAGCCGTCGGCTGGGCGCCGAGGATCGCCCGCGATCAGCGCCCGCTCTTCGAGCGGACGCGCCGGCGAACCATCACCGAACACGCCGCCGACGCCAAATTGGTTTCCGCGGCGGAGCGGCCTTACTACTTTCCCCTGGAGTACATCGAGCCCCTCGCCGGGCGCGACACGGCGATGGGGTTCGACGCCGGATCGTGCCCCAAACGCCTGGCGGCGATGAATGAAGCCTGCGACAGCGGCCACCCCACCATTACCGGGCAGATCCGCACCGTCACCGACGCCGGCGACGAGATCAGCCTGCTGGTGTACGTGCCGATCTTCCGAAACGCCACGCCCACCGCGACGGTGGACCAGCGCCGAGAGCATCTGGCTGGGTTCGTCGTCCGCCTGGTGCGGATCGACAGGACCGTCCAGAGCGCGCTGACGTCGCTGCCGCCGCGCAACATCGACGTCCACCTGTTCGACCTGTCCGACAACCGCGGGCCCGAATGGCTCTACTCGCAGTTGAGCCCCGCCAGCCGATACGCCGGCATGGGCGAGCGCTTGGACGTCAAAGACCTCACCACCCAACTCTGCCGCACCGAAACGCTTGACGTTCCCGGGCGGCGATGGCAGATCGTCTGCACGCCCGCCTCGGGACAGCTGGAAGTGGCCGAGACCTCTCTGCCCTTGATGGTGCTCCTGGGTGGTCTGGCGGCCACCGCCACGTTGACCGCTTACCTGGTCGCCACGCGCCGCAACGCCGTCCGCACCGCCGGGATGGCCAGCCTGCTCTCGCAGGCCAACGCTTCCCTGGAGCAGGAGAACCACCATCGCCGGCAGGCCCTGCACGAGCTGCAGTCGTCCAAGGACTTTCTCCAGAAGATCATCGACGCCCTGCCCGACCCGCTGATGGTCGTCGGCCTCGATCACCGCGTCGCCCACGCCAATCGCGCCGCCAGCAAGGCCACCGGCGACAATCCCTCATCCCAGTGCATGGCCCGATGCCGTGCCGCCGAAACGCCCGACGAATCCCGCGACAGCGCATCCAATCCCTGCCCGGTCAAGGCCGTCGTCCAGACCCGCCGGCCCGTCACGGTGCGACACGCAAACCCCACCCTTGATGGCGACCGCATCGTCGAAATCTGCGCTTCGCCAATCCTGGACGCCCAGGGACGCGTGGTGCAGATCGTCGAGTCGCATCGCGATATCACCGAAATGGTGCGCGCCCACGAAGAGATCAGCCGCCTGGCGCGATTCCCCGCCGAAAACCCCAACCCGGTCATGCGAGTTTCGGCACGGGGAATCCTCCTCTACGCCAACGAGGCCGCCGCCGATCTGCTGGCGGGCCTGAACTGCCGCGTCGGAGCCCCCCTGCTGGCGCCGTGGAAGGGCGCGTTGGACGAGTCGCTGAAGATCCAGAAGGCCCGGGAGATCGAGTTCGTCTGCGGCGAGCGAATCTATTCGCTGACCTTCTCCCCCGCCCCCGACGGGGCGTACTCCAACATCTACGGCATGGACATCACCGAACGGCGTCGCGCCGCGGCAGCACTGCTCCAGTCGCGACAGGAGGCCGAGGCCGCCAACAGCGCCAAGAGCCAGTTCCTGGCCAACATGAGCCACGAGATCCGAACCCCGATGACCGCCATCATGGGCTTCACCGAACTGCTGGCCGATCCCAACCAGTCCCCCGCCGAGCGGGCCAACTGCCTGAGCATCGTCCGCCGCAACGGCGAGCACCTGCTCGAGGTCATCAACGACATCCTGGACCTGTCGAAGATCGAAGCGGGCAAGATGGCCCTGGAGATCAAGCCCTGCAACCTGACGGCCATGCTGGCCGACATCGCCAGCGTGATGCGCGTCCGCGCCGGGCAGCACGGCGTCACGGTGGCCATCGAGTACGCCACGGCGATTCCACAGATCATTCAGACCGACACGGTGCGCCTGCGTCAGGCGCTGGTGAATCTTGTCGGCAACGCCGTCAAGTTCACCGAAAAAGGCAGCGTCCGCATCGTCGCGGCCCTCGTCGGCGACGCCGCCGCCGATCCGAGCATCCGGATCGAGGTCATCGACTCGGGCATCGGGATCAGCCCCGACCAGATGGGACGGCTCTTCCAGTCGTTCCAGCAGGCCGACGCCTCGACCTCCCGCAAGTACGGCGGAACGGGACTGGGCCTGGCGATCACCCGCCATATCGCACAGATGCTCCAGGGCTCCCTCGATGTCGCCAGCGAACTGGGCAAGGGCAGCACCTTCACCCTGACCATCCCCACCGGAAACATCGCCGGCTCGATCATGCTCAGCAAGCCCTGCGAGGGCCTTCACACCAGCACCGAGCCCGTCTCGGTCAGCATCGATCTGACGGGCCTGCGCGTCCTGCTGGCCGAGGACGGCCCGGACAACCAGCGACTCATCACCACCCTCCTGCGAAAAGCCGGCGCCGACGTGGACGTGGCCGAAAACGGACGCCTTGCCGTCGAGGCCGCAATGAACGCCAATTACGACGTCATCCTCATGGACATGCAAATGCCAGAGATGGACGGTTACGAGGCCACCCGCGCCCTGCGCCGCAGCGGGATGACCACCCCCATCCTGGCGTTGACTGCCCATGCCATGACCGCCGATCGCGACAAGAGCATCGCCGCCGGCTGTGACGAGCATCTGACCAAGCCCGTCAACCGCGCGGCGCTGCTGACCGCCGTCCGCACGCACGCCACCGGCACGGCGCCGGATCGCGCCGCCCGCCCCGCCGCCGCGGCGCCCCAACCCCTGGCGTCGGACTACGCCGACGACCCGGACATGTGCGAGATCATCGGCAAGTTCGTCGAGGCCTTGAGCGACAAGTGCGCCTTGATGACGGCGGCGCTGAAGAACGTTCAGACGGCCGACCTGACGCGCCTGGCCCATCAACTCAAGGGCGCCGCCGGCGGGTATGGGTATCCTACGCTGACGGACGCGGCCCGCCATCTCGAGACCGCGGCCAAGGCCAACGACATCGAGGCCGCGACGCTGGCATTCAAACACGTGGCGGATCTATGCAGGGCCATCCAGATCGGGTGGCCGACACCAGGGCGGGTGGAACCATGACCATGAAGGTACTCATCGTCGACGATTGCGCCGAAGCGCTGCTGATCGCCAAGGCCCGTCTGGCCCAGGAGTCGCTGGAGGTGGTCTGCGCCTCGAGCGGGCGCGAGGGCCTGGATACCGCGGCCGCAACCATGCCCGACCTGATCCTGCTCGACGTGGACATGCCCGACATGTCGGGGTTCACTGTCTGCGAGATGCTCCAGCAGTCGCCGGCGCTGTGCATGGTTCCGGTGATCTTCCTGAGCGCCTCGCAGGACGCCCACGACAAGGTGCGCGGGCTCGATCTGGGGGCCGTCGACTACGTCACCAAGCCCTTCGACGCCTTCGAGCTTCGCGCCCGCGTGCGTGCGGCTTTGCGAACCAAGCGCCTTCAGGACCTGCTGCTGACCTGCACGCAGATCGACCCGTTGACCGAGCTGGGCAACCGCCGCGCCCTCGATGCGGGCCTGCAGCAGGAATGGGCCCGCGCCGAACGGACGGGCTCGCCCCTGGCGGTGGTGATGGCCGACATCGACTATTTCAAGCGGATCAACGACCAGTTCGGTCATCACGCCGGCGACGACGTGCTCTCCCGCGTCGCGGCGGTGCTGCGCAACCAATGCCGCCAGTGCGACCGCCTCTTCCGTTATGGCGGGGAGGAGTTTGTGATCCTGCTTCCGGCGGAAACCGCCGCCTCGGCCTCCAACGTCGCCGACCGCTGCCGCCGCACGGTCGCCCAGTGGCCCGTCAAGACAATCCGCGGGATCATCGAGGTCACACTCAGCTTCGGCACGGCCGACTCGCGCCAGGCTTCCTGTACACAGGAACTGCTCGACCTGGCCGATGCCGCCATGTACGACGCCAAGCACCAGGGGCGCAACTGCGTCCGCGTCGCCCACCAGCCCACGCTTCGCACGGCGATCTGACCGGGCCGCTCACGAGGGCATGATGCGGAAGGGTTGAGGCGACGTGCCGGTCACGTAGTAGTAAATCGCGCCGTGAATCACCGGCGCCAGCGCCCCCAGCACGTCCCCGGCAATGAGCCCCACCATGAACGGTTTGGCCGAGAGATACATGCGGCTGCCGCCGGTTCGGGTGACCAGCGTCCGGATCAGCCATCCCAGCAGGAACGACGACGCCAGCGTGGTGCTCTGCCACGTCCCGAGCATGCAGAACAGCACCGGGTGGATCGGCCACCACGTCAGTTTCAACCGCAGCACCGTCATCACCAGCACCGCCGCCAGACCGGCGCCGAAGGCGATCACCGTCGGGCGGTCCGGTCGCAAACTCGCCCACCGACCCAGCCCCGGCGCCGGGTCGCCGATCAGCGCGGGATCGGCGTCGGCCTCGGCCTTGAGCCGGGCCAGGCCGTTCATCGCGAAGTTGGGCACCATCGACCAGGTCCAGCCGTCGCTGACGGTCCGGGCTCCATGCTTGTACTGAAGGCCGAGCGTCACCGGCAGGGCCACGGCGATCGCCAGAGTCAACGCGACTGCGGCAAAGATCCCCACGCGGCCCTGGGGCACGCCCTTGAGCTGCGCCAGGCGCAAACCGGTGACCATGAAGGGCATGACCGCCTCGCGCGGATCGACAAACAGCAGCGTCGAGACCAGGAACAGAATCGCCACCGACTGCAGATCCATCACCGCCAGGCCCACGAACCCCAGAAGAACCTCGCAGGGGAAGTAGTAGGAGTGGATGAAGAACGCCCCGGTCTCGGCCACGATCCGGCTGATGACCGTGTACAGCACCACCGCGCCGACGGCGTACAGGATCGCGATGGGCCAATAGACGCCGTCCTTTGGCACCACCAGGAGCAGGACGAAACAGGTGATGAACACCAGGAAAATCCGCGCCGCCCACACCGCCCACGCCGGTTGATTGCGACCCACCGGGAGAAACGGCAGCAGCGCCCGGCCGAAGACGGCTGACAGATACCGCCGCCCAGTATAGACCAGGCTCATGAACAGGCCGGTGTACGCCCCGCAGTGAATCGCCCCGCGCAGGGACCCGGCGAAGAACCCCTTGTTGAGCACTACCCCGCGGTCGAACGCCGCCGTGTTGGCGAAAGCCCACACGTATGGCGCCAGGCCCAGCGACAGCGACAGGTCGGCCGACAGAAAATACGCGAACCCCACCGCCGTCGGGAAGAACGGCTGGCTCATCAGCCAGGCCATGTTCCCCTCCGCTTGCCAGCCGATCAGTTCCCCGATCGGGGCCAGGTTGACCCCCATCGGAATCTGGATCAGATTCAGCGGGTAATACTTGAAACTGTAGTTGTTGAGGTGGATGAGCAGGATGCCCACGGCGGCCACCCAGAATCCGCCGCGGCGCAGAATGCCGCTGCCGGCGCCGTCGGGTCCGGGCAGCAGCGTGTCGGCGAATTGTGCGATGGGATACCGCAGGCGTTCGTTCAGCGCCCACTGCCCGTGCAGCACTACCGCCAGGGCGATGGTGCCCAGCCACAGGCTCAGCAGCAACGGCAGCCAGAACATCAGCGGGCGTTTCCAGACGCGCCAGGGTATGTCGCGCGACGGCTGGTCGGTTTTGTCCTGTTCGCCGGCGGGAAGCGAGGTGAATGCCTCGACGTCGGAAGCGCCGGGTTCCGTGAGCATCCGGCTGGGCACCAGGCTCAGCAGCCTGGTGCGCTTCCAGTTTACGTCGGTCTGCCCGCGCGCCGCCGGGAGCATGATGACGTTGGTGAAGTAGTGCATCAGCCCGCGTCCGGGGATCGAGCAGGCGACCATCGCCAACGCCATCACCACCGCCAACTCGCCGCCGCTGAGGGCCCACGTGCTGCGCATGATCCGCACGAGCGGGTTGACGACCAGCACGACCAGCAGCACCCCGCCAAAGACCGAGATGGGCATGTAGTTGCCCGTCAGATACGTGCCCCGCAAGATGTAATCATTGAAAAACGCCACGCCGCAGATAAACGCGGCCAGCGCCAGACCCAGCAGCACGCATCGAAAGGTCATGTGGTTCCTTGCAGTTTCGGGCGGTACGATGCGAATACACGCGGCGGATGCCTGCCCTATCTAAAACCGCCCGCAAGCACAGAAAGGCCGGGGAATTTGAGAACGGGGCGCACAGCCTTTCCAGGCTGTGAATGAACAGGCTGGAAAGCCTGTTCCACCGCCTATTGCGCCGCGATGGCCGTGGCGATGGGTCGCACCACGCCGGGAACCACCACGCGGCGGACCATGTCTTCGCAGGTGCGGCACTGGCGGGGGAAATCGCGAGCGACATCCATCACCTGCCCCATCCGCGGGAAGTTCCGCACCGCGTAGTACACGCTGATGGGGTCCGGGCTGTAACGCCCCGTGCGGACCTGGTAGCTGTTATTGCGCGTCGCCAGGTACAGCCGCCCCTGCATGCAGCAGTCTTCGTCCAGCGCCATGACGATGTTCGGCTCGCACTCGATCGTCGGCCCCAGCGACTCCTGCAGCAGCGCCCCCAGCGGCGAACCGTCCAGCAGCGCCGCGGCTACCACCTGGTCGCGATTACCGCGATACTCGAGATTGAAGCCGATGAGGATCTCGACGCTCTCGATGTCAATGCCGGTCACGCCCAGGAAGTACGTGCTGCGGTCCAGCAGCCACGAGTGCATCTGGAAGACCGTCTCCAGGTCGTCGGGGTTGAACCAGCCCGCCGTCATCTGGTTGCCGCTGATCTCCAGCCACTGGTACGTGCCCTGGTCGCGGTCGCCCTCGAGCACGAACCCGGCGCCCTTGGCCGGACCGCTTTCGCCCTCGGGCATCTCCTCGCGGCGGTAGAAACTCGTCATCAGCGGAAACTTCTTGCGGACGGCCTCGCAGAAATGCAGCACCGTCTCGCCGCTGGTGGGCAGGTCCACCACCGTCTGGAGGCTCAGATTGACAAACACGTCGTCAACGGATGCGGAAAAGTTCAGTGCCATGTTCGTATCCTACGCGCCGGGGCGGTTCTTCTTGCTCAGCACGCGAATGTTGGAGTCCATCTGCACGACCAGGCTCTCGGCCGGGACCGATTCGGTCACGTACACGTTGCCGCCGACCGTGACGTTGTGTCCGACGACTGTCTCGCCGCCGAGAATCGTGGCGTTGGGGTAGATCGTCACGTTGTCTTCGATCGTCGGGTGGCGCTGCAGGCCCTTGATGATGCGTCCGCGCTCATCCTTGGGGAAGCTCTTGGCCCCGAGCGTGACGCCCTGGTAAACCTTCACGTTGTCGCCGATTCGAGTCGTCTCGCCGATCACGACGCCGGTGGCGTGGTCGATGAAGAAGCTCTTGCCGATCACCGCGCCGGGGTGGATATCCGCCCCGGTGGCGCCGTGGGCGTGCTCGGACATGATGCGAGGCATCAGCGGCACGCCCAGCACGAGCAGTTCGTGGGCGATGCGATAGACCGTCACGGCGTAATAGCCCGGGTAGCAGTAGATCACTTCGTCGGTGCCCTTGGCAGCCGGGTCGCCGTCCCAGGCGGCCTGGGCGTCCAGCGCCAGCATGTCGCGGATCGCCGGCACGCGGGCCAGGAAATCGACGGCCATCTTTTCCGCGTCGCTGCGGCATGTGTCAGGGTCGGCGCACGTGGGGCACTGACGCTCGGTGCAGACGCAGGCGTAGATCTCTTCCTCGAGCTTTTCGCGAATCTCGGCTACCAGGTGCTCGATGTGCGAACCGAGGCTGCCCTCGGTCAGCCCGCGCTCGCCGAAGAAGCCCGGAAACAACAGCCGCCGCATGTCCTCGACGATCTGCACGATCTGCCCGCGGTTGGGCTGGAACCCGTGCCCGATCCGCTGCGTTCGCGCATCGGTCTGGTAGTTGGCCACGATCGCCGCGGTCAACCGGTTCAAATCACCTGTTACTGTTTTTCCCATGCTCGCACCCTTAGGACAAACATCACATTCTATATAGGCAATGGCCCGATGTCACGAGCGAACATTTCCCACCAAAGGAAGGGGAAGAAACCGACGACGCTTGCCACGCCCTAGCCTTGGCGAATGCCCAACGGGTTGTCCGGTTCCCAACAACCGCGCGGAGCAAGCTCCGCCGCTAACATCGCGCAGAACGTTCTATTCGTCCTCGTCGTCGTTCTCGTCCTCGTCGTCGGTTGTTTCTTTGTTTTCCCCTCCCCCGCGTTATACTTGATCAACAATGAAAGGCTTCCCTACAAGACGTCTGCGCCGCCTGCGAGGCAGCGCGACGCTTCGCGACATGCTCGCGGAAGTGCGCGTGCATCGCAGCGATCTGATCGCCCCGCTGTTCGTGCGCCAAGGCGAGGGCGTGCGAAATCCCATCGCCGCCATGCCGGGACAGTTCCAGTTCTCCGTCGACACCGCACTGGAAACCGCCCGCCGCTGGGCCGGCCTGGGCCTCCCTGCCGTGCTGCTGTTTGGCCTGCCCGCCGGCAAGGACGAGATTGGTTCTGCCGCCTGGGACGCCGGCGAATCGGTGCAGCGGCTGATCGCTCAGATCAAGGCCGCCCTGCCGCGGATGCTCGTGATCACCGACGTGTGCCTGTGCGAGTACACCGCGCACGGCCATTGCGGGCCTCTCGATGCCCGCGGCGGCGTCGATAACGACAAGGCCCTGGAGCTGCTGGCCCGGACCGCTCTTTCGCACGCCCGCGCCGGGGCCGATATCGTCGCCCCCTCAGCCATGATGGACGGCCAGGTGCATGCCATCCGCCAGGTGCTCGACGCCGAAGGATTCGCCGGCACCGCCATCATGGCCTACGCCGTCAAGTTCGCATCGAGCCTGTACGGCCCCTTCCGCGAGGCGGCCGGCAGCACCCCCGCCGCCGGCGACCGCCGCGGATACCAGATGGACTACCGCAGCCCCCGCCAGGCGCCGCTGGAAGCCGCGCTGGACGCCGACGAGGGCGCCGACATCCTCATGGTCAAGCCCGCCGCCACGTACCTCGATATCATCGCCGACCTGCGACGCCGGTTCGATCTGCCCGTCGCCGCGTATCACGTCAGCGGCGAGTACGCCCAGATCAAAGCCGCAGCGGCCGCCGGATGGCTCGACGAAAAGGCCGCCGCCCTCGAAGTCACCTCAGCGATCAAGCGAGCCGGCGCTGACCTGATCATCACGTACTTCGCCGAGCAACTCGCCGCGTGGCTGTGAAGGCGCGGTTTCACCGGCTCAGGATGTCTTTGACGGTCTGGGCCAGTTCGGCGGCCCCGAAGGGTTTGTTCAGCATGTCGATGTTCTCGCCGACGAGGCCGCGGTCGGTCAGCGCCTTTCCGGCGTGTCCGGAGATAAACATCACGGCGATGCCGGGGCGGCGGTCCTGGAAATATCGCGCCACGTGCGGGCCGTCGCCCTGGGGCATGACGACGTCGGTGATCAGCAGGTCGATGGGCCCGGCATGACGGTCGCATAACTGCGACGCTTCGCGGGCCGAGCCCGCCGCATACACGACATAGCCGCACTCGCGCAGCGTTTCGGTCATCCACTGGCGAACGCCCGCTTCATCCTCAACCAGCACGATGGTACCGGCGCCTCGGGGCAGGCCGGCGGCGGGCGGCTGGGGCGCCGGCTGCGCCGCCTCCTCGCGCAGCGGCAGAAAGAGGTTGAACGTCGTGCCGCACCCGGGGCGGCTGGCGACGCGGATGGCCCCGCCGCTTTGGCGGACGAACCCATGCACCATCGCCAGCCCCAGCCCCGTCCCCTCGCCCGTCGGCTTGGTCGTGAAGAACGGCTCGAACAGATGCGACAGGCTCGACTCCTCCATTCCGCATCCGGTATCGCTGACGGAGATCCTGACGTACGGACCGGCCGGGCAGTCGAACCCCGGCGCGGCCAGCGGTTCGTCGATCTCCACGCGCTGGACCTCAAGGATCAGCCGCCCGCCGTTGGGCATCGCGTCGCGGGCGTTGAGAATCAGGTTCATCATCGCCTGCTGCAGTTGCCCCGCGTCAACCTCCGCCACGCACGGCGACTCTGACGACACGTGCGAGTACACCACGTCATTGCTCAGCAGGCGCACCAGCGACCGCGAGATGTCCCGCAGCAGCACGTTGATGTCCAGCACCTGTGGCCGCAAGATCTGCTGACGGCTGAACGCCAGCAGTTGCTGCGCCACGTCGGCCGACCGGTTCGCGGCGGCGATGATCTCCTCAACATACTCGACGGCCTGCTCCTGGACCAGTTCGCGCCGGGTGAGCATCTCGGCGTATCCTTTGATGATCGTCAGTTGGTTGCGGAAGTCATGCGCAACGCCGCCCGCCAGCCGCCCGACGGCCTCGAGCTTCTGGCTCTGGCGCAACTGGTCTTCGGCCTGCCGGCGGCGCGTGATGTCGCGGGCGATGCCGGCCGTCCCGATCACCGCCCCGTGCTCATCGTGGACGGGGCTTTTGATCGTCTCGAAATACCGCACTTTGCCCTGGTCGTCCTGGAGAACGCGCTCGGTGTTGAGCGGCCGACCCGTGCGAAGGACCTGCTCGTCCTCGACCCGTATCCGCTCCTGGACATGAGACGGCAGAGTGCCCTCGCCGGTGGTGCCGATGGCGTCGCAGGCCTCGATGCCGAAGAACTTGCGCCAGGCCGCATTGACCGCCAGAAAGCGCCCGTGAGTATCTTTCAGCCACGCCGGGTCCGGGATCGTGTTCAGGATCGCCCGCGCGTGGGCCTGGCTCTCCCATAACGCCGCTTCGATCCGCTTGCGGTCGGTGATCTCCGTCACCAGAACGCCCACTGCCCAGACCGCCCCGTCCGCCCGAGAGATCGGATAGAAGCTCTGGATCCAGTATCGCCCGCTCCGCCCGCCGGCGAGGCTTTCGGAAATCTCGATATTAGAAATGGATCGCCCGTCGCCCAGGACGCCACGCAGGTGCGGCTCGATAGCCGCCACTGCCCACGGAATGATTTCGTAAATGGTCCGCCCGACGGTATCTGCAGCGGAGATGCAATTCATCGCCGCCAGCGTACTGTTGATGTACAGATACCGCATGTCCGAATCGAGAAAGGCTATCCCGGTCGGGGCCTCGTCGAGCATGCCCAGCACATCCAGAGACTGCCGGAGCTGATGATTGAGCGACTGCAATCCGTCCTCAGGCGTCATGGCAAGCTCCTTCGGAAAGCAAAGGGGAATGAAAACCAGCCGCCAAAGCAGCACTCACGATTCAAGTCCACATGCGACCGGTCTAGACTCATGGGCTATGGCGATCCGTAACTAAAGGCCAACCATAGAAGAGCTGTTTACCACAAGCACATGGTAACGCCGGCGAATGGGCATGGCAATCAAACTGCCCGCCCAGAGCGGAATTATTTCTCGTTAGGCCGTCGAGTTGCCGGTTTCGAGCCCCCAGAGAGCCCCAAACTCGCCCCTCAGTACACCGGAAGCACCGATGCGCGGCCATTGAAACAGAACCATCAGTAATTGCGGTACGTCTTATCCTGCCTTCGCGTTCCCTTACTCTCTTCGCCAACCTGTCGTCGCGGCCACTATTCACAAGTGCTTTATGACACAGGCGTTGTAGAAGCTTCTACCTATACTCATTATCCCGCACCACCTTTACGATCTCTTCTACGGCCTCTCGGTACACCTCGGTGCCACCGACGCCCGCGAGCACACCGAACTGCTCGTCATCCCCAACGACCCGGTAGACCTGGCCCGCTTCATCGAAACCCACCTCCGCCAAGCCACCCCCGCCACCCCCCGGCGCCCTCCTCCTCCACGGCCGAGCCCGCTGGGGCAACGCATGGTTCACATCCGTCCTGGCAATGCTGCGAGCGGCGACTTCATAGGATGCCCGAATCCAGATTTCCGCCCCAACATCCAGAAGAGGCCAGACGAGCAGCCAGACCCCTTAGAGTGCGGCGGCAGCGACGCCGCCTTGGATCGATCAAGCACGACAGACACGGCAGCGGGACGTACGAAATTGTGCCTGACTGCCTTTCCCTTCGGGCAGAGGATTGACGTTTCTCCCCATGTGGCGATAGAATCGAGTCTAGTCGCGTTGCGACACTTTGTTTATTTTTTGGGGCAAGAAAGGATCGCGTCATGGCACTGGATAAGGCAACACTTCAGAAGCTGAAGCGGTATGCGCAGGTATTCAAAGACGCTGCTGACCGAGGAGCCAACGAATCTGACACGGTAATGTACTTGGTCAAGTTCTTTGAAGATGTGCTGAACTACGACAGCCTCGCCGGCGAAATCTCCAAAGAAGTCTCCATAAAGGATCGCTATTGCGATTTCGGCATCAAACTCAATGGCTCAATGGCCTTCCTTGTCGAAGCTAAGGCCGCAGGCATCCAGACACTGCGAGAGAAGAACATCGAGCAGGCAGAGAATTACGCTTCCCGCTGCGGTATCCGCTGGGTGCTCCTGACAAACGGAATCCAGTGGCAACTCTACCACCTGACGTTCAACGAAGGGGAAGGGATCGTTCACGACCTCGCGTTCGAGGTCAATCTGCCTGACGTTGATCTGAGGCCCGACGTAGTTTGGGCCTCCCTTGAGATGCTCACTAAAGACAGCGTCTCTGTCGACGTGCTGTCAAACTTCTGGAACCAGAAGAAAGCCCTCGCCCCCGCATCGCTGGTCCGGGTTCTTTTCAGCGAGCCGGTACTGAGCATCATCCGCCGTGAACTGAACCGCAATGCCGAAGCCAGGCTGGAAATGACCGATGTCTTTGCTGGCGTGAAGGAAGTACTAAGCCGAGATGCTCTCCTCTCGGCTGGCGACATCGCGCTGACAAAGAAGCGCAAGAAACGCCGCAAGGTCAGGAAGGTCGACACTGCTACAGGGCAGGCGGTAGAGGTTGAGGTGGAAGAAGAGATCGATTCAGAAGCTTCCGATACGCCATCCGATATTGAACCTCAGCCACAACCTGGGCAAACACCAACGGCGCCTCCGGCGGCGGCTGTATAGCGACCCTGATTCTTTGTGGGGCGACATATATGCATTTTTACTATCTTGACGAGGCTGGGAGCACCGGGACAGACTTGGCAAATACGCAGCAGCCTGTCTTTGTTCTTGGCGGGCTGAGCGTTCGTGACGAAGGCTGGAACGTTACGCAAGAGGCGCTTGACGAAGTTCTTACGGCGTATTTCCAGGGGCGCAAGCCCGACGGGTTTGAATTGCACGCGGAGCAGTTGCTTTCGCCCGAGGGGCAGGGCCCGTTTCTTGGCCATGATCGTGCTCGCCGCAATGAATTGGCCTTGAACATATTGGCTTTGCTGACGGATCGACACCACGATGTGCATCTCTTTGCAATAGACAAAGCCAAACTTGCTGCCATCGCGGCAGTCCCGGACGGATGTGAACCTGCTCCGTATACTATCGCCTATGACTATATGATTACGTACATCAATTGGTATGTGAAGGCAAAGCTGGGGATTAGTGCCAGAGGCATGTTAATCATCGACACCATAGATGAATTCAGGAACGCGATTGAAAGAATCAGTGTTGCCCGACGCTTTGAGGGGACAATTGCACATCGTATCAAGTGGATAGTGGAGTTCAGTTACCCTGTCGATTCTCGCAAGAACCCTATGATACAGATGTCTGATCTTATTGTTTTTACTGCCAAGAAGTTCCTCGAAGTGCAAGGAGGCTATAGGGACGGGTACCCACAAGAGGCCAAGAGGTTTTATGCCGAGTGTTATGGCCTGATCGATTCGAGAATCAAACACAAAACAATCGTTCCACGCAACGGTCGAGGTTCAGAGGTGGTGAACTCATTCCTTCAAACGATACGGGCCGAGCCAGGCGCGCAGTGGAGACGTGAGTACGG
Source organism: Planctomycetaceae bacterium (assembly GCA_039680605.1). Classification (NCBI taxonomy): domain Bacteria; kingdom Pseudomonadati; phylum Planctomycetota; class Planctomycetia; order Planctomycetales; family Planctomycetaceae; species Planctomycetaceae bacterium. The sequence continues at coordinate 119,995 of JBDKTA010000063.1, forward strand.
GTTGTCCTAGGAAACAGAAGACTGGGATAGAAAGATAAGGGGGTGTTGTACTCTTAAACACGCACACTTCTCTTTTCGTGCGATCTCTGCTCTGAAAATAAACCCGTAAACAAGATCACGGGGATAAACATAGCCGCTGTAATGACAAAGGCTTAACTTTTCATCGTTTTAGGTGAACCGAAGGTTCATGTTCGACTGCGGCAAGTTGTTTACGGCCGATGGGGATCGTGGCTGTCGGGCTTTGCCCTCCCGCCACGGCACCCGTTTGGGATTGCCGATCACTGATTACCGATTACTGTTTACTGATTACCGATTCCGGATTATTGCTTTCGGCCGGAACAATGAGCGGCGGAGGCGTTCGAGTAACGCCAAGAGGCCCAGGCGGCGGTAGGTTCTTCGGTATCGGCGGCGGGGGCGGACTTTCATGCCGCCGCGCCAGCCGGCCCACTCGCGCTGGCGCAGTTCGCGGCGTTTGATCTTGCCGCTGATGGTCTTGGGCAGCTCTTTGACGAACTCGATCGCTCGCGGGTACTTGTACGGCGCAGTGATGCTCCGCACGTGCTGCTGCAGCTCCCCCACCAGCGCGGCTGAGGGTTCGTAACCGTCCGCCAGCACCACAAAGGCCTTGACGATCTCGCCGCGCAGGGCGTTGGGGCTGGCGACGACGGCCGATTCCTTCACGGCTGCGTGCTCGATCAGCGCGCTTTCGATCTCGAAAGGCCCGATGCGGTATCCGGAGGTGATGATCACGTCGTCGGCGCGCGAGACGAACCAGAAGTACCCGTCGCTGTCGCGGTAGGCGCGGTCGCCGGTGAGGTAGAAGTCGCCGCGGAAAGCGGCGGCTGTCGACTCTTCGTCGTTGAGGTACCCTGCGAAGAAGCCCACCGGGCGGTTGGGCTTGATGCGGATGGCGATGTGCCCTTCGTTGCCGTCGCTCAGCGGGCGGATGTCGTCGTCGACGATCAGCACGTCGAAGCCGGGCACGGGCTTGCCCATCGAGCCGGGCTTGACGGGAAAACACCGGTAATTCGCCAGCACGTTGACGGTCTCGGTCTGGCCGTAGCCGTCGTGGATGTCAAGCCCCGTGGCGCCCCGCCAGATGCGGATGACCTCGCCGTTGAGCGGCTCGCCGGCGCTGGTGCAGTGCCGCAGCGACGACAGGTCGTAGTTGTCCAGATTGTCCCGCACGAGAATGCGATAGACCGTCGGCGGCGCGCAGAAACTGGTGATGCCCAGGCGGCCGATCATCGTCAGCGTCTTTTGCGGCTCGAACTTCGGGGCGGCCGAGACGAACACCGTCGCCCCCACCGTCCACTGACCGAAGAGGCAGCCCCAGACGGCTTTGCCCCAGCCGGTGTCGGTCATCGTCCAGTGCGTGTCGCTGGGCTGCAGGTCGTGCCACAGCTCGGCGGTCAGCCGATGCCCGATGCCGTACGACGCCTGCGTGTGCAGCACCATCTTGGGATACGCCACCGTGCCGGAGGTGAAGTAGATCAGCATGTGGTCGTCGCTGCGGGTGCTCTGCCAGTTGTCGAACGTCTCGCCCTGGGCGGCCAGGGCGTCGGCGAAGTCGATCCAGCCCGGGCGAGGCGCCTCGGCGCCGACGACGATCTTGTGCGCCAGCGTCGGGCAGCGGGCGGCGATCTCGTCGACCACGCCGGCCAGCTCGGCCGAGCAGATCACGCCCACCGCGCCGGAGACTTCAAAGCGGTACAGCAAGTCCCGCGGGCGCGACTGCGTGGTCGTCGGGATGGGGATGACGCCCAGCTTGATCATCGCCAGCATGGCCACGTACCAGTCGGCCCGCCAGCCCATCAGCACCAGCACGCGCTGGCCCTTGACGATGCCCAGCGACCGCAGCAGATTGCAGCAGCGGTTGATCCGGGCGGACAACTGGCCGAAGGAGTGCGACTCGATGGCGCCCCAGTCGGCCGAGCCCACCAGCAAGGCCGTGCGCCCGGGCTCCTGGCGAGCCCACTTCTCGAACACGTCGACGGTGTAGTTGAACAGCTCAGGCACGTGCAGCGCATAATCGCGCCGAGCGGTTTCATAGTCGCCAATGTTCGGCGGGGATGTACGAGACGAGCACGTCATTTTGCGTAGCACGGGCATCTTGCCCGTGAGTTCCACGGGCATCTGTCCCGTAGGTCGGGGATTGCACGGGCGAGACGCCCGTGCCACGCATGGGCGAGACGCCCATGCCACAAAACAGCAACCGACGACGAGGACGAGGACGACGACGAGGACGAGATTCAACTGCGGCCTCGTCGCCGTCCGATCCTGTTGTTTACCTCATTCTTCTCTGCGTTCTCTGCGACCTCCGCGGTGAAACTGAAACTACCTCGGATACGCTGCAAACTCCATCTTGATCACGGCGCACTGGCAGATCTTATCGGGGCAGCCCTTGGGCAAGCCGCTGATGACGATCTTCTCGCCTTCCTGCGTGAACTTCAGGGGCTTTTTGGTCGTCAGCAGCGAGCACTTGAGCAGCTTGGTATGCACCTTGTCGATGGTGATGGTGCTCTTACCGGGCCACTTGAACAGCCACAGGTATCCGGTCGTGCCGTGCTTGGTCCACTTGGCGCCGGTGGGGACCGTCAACTGCCCCAGGGCCTCGGCGCGTTCGTTGGTGCCGTAGACGGCTTCGCCGTTGACCTTGAGCCACTTGCCGACGGTGGCCAGGCGCTCGACCTCGATGTCGCGGATCTGGCCGCTATAGGGTTCCGGTCCGCTGTTGAGCAGGACGTTGCCGCCCATGTTGCAGACGGTGGCCAGCAGGTCCAGGATCCCGCGCGGCGTGTAATACTTGCTCTTGGGCGTCGGGTGCCAGGCCCACGTGCCGTTGAACGTCATGCAGCATTCCCAGTCCTGGTCCGGATACGCCGTCGAGGTGATGTGGCCTTCGGAGCAGGTGAAGTCCTGGTACGTCAGCGAGCGGTCGTTGATGATGATGCCCGGCTGATGCTTGCGGACCATGGCGTTGATCTCGGCCGAATCCCACTCGCCGCCGTAGCCCATCGGCGAGGGCTCATCGTACCAGAGGATGCTGACTTCGCCGTACTGCGTCATCAGCTCGCGCAGGAGGCCCTTGGTGTACTTGAGGATCTCCTGGCGGTATTTCTCGTCGGTGCGGGCCTGTTCCTTGATGCCGGTGTGGCGGTCGTTGAGGGCGTAGTAGAAGCCGACCTTGAGCCCGAACTCGCGGCAGGCCTTGACGAACTCGGCCACCAGGTCGCGCTTGGGTCCGTAGTTGACGGCGCAGAACGGGTTGACCTTCGAGTTCCACAGCGGGAATCCGCAGTTGTGCTTGGTCGTCAGGACGGCGTACTTCATCCCGCCGGCGTGGGCGGTCTTGATCCAGTTGCGCACGGCGTCTTTGTCGGGCCTGAGCTTTTCGACGCGCAGGCGGTCGTGGTCCTCGGGCGTGTTGGCCTCGGGGTGCTCTTCGAGCCACTTGTACTGCGGGTCCATCCACTGCGAAAACATGTTGTAGTGGATGAACATGCCGAAACGCGCCTCGCGCCACCATTTCATGCGTGCATCTTTTGCGGCCACATCATTCATAAGTCAACTCCGGTTAGTGAAGGAAAGTAAGGCCGCGCGTAACCTACCCGGCGGCTGCCAACGGTGCAACCGGAAAAACGGGAGAGTCACGTCCGCGAATGTCACGAATGGGCGGAAGGACGGATGGTTCGATAATGGATGGATGGATGGATGGATGGATGGATGGATGGATGGCGCCTGCAAAAGCGGCGGCGCGTTGCCGATCAATGTAATCAGGCACATGTTGTGTGGCATGGGCGTCTCGCCCATGCTCTTGCTGTGTGGCATGGGCGTCTCGCCCATGCTCTTGCCGTGTGGCATGGGCGTCTCGCCCATGCTCTTGCTGTGTGGCATGGGCGTCTCGCCCATGCTCCCCAATCTGACTCTCGCATTCAGGGACACGCACAACGGAGTTGTGCGTGGCACCCATTCGGGCGGTGCCACGCTACTTCGCCAGCGACTTATTGAGCAGCAGGAATCCCAGCTTGCTCTGGGTAATGATCATGCGGCCGTTGTGGATGGCGATGGCGCCGGGCCCCTGCGGCTGCCACATGTCTTCGCCGATGGCGGTCTTGACGACCTTGATGAGCGTCTCCTCGATCTTCTTGCGTTCCTCGGCGTCGCTGACCGGGGCGGTGCCCGGACCGACGTTGAGGTTTTTGGCCAGGGCGATATTGTTGCCCGCCCCGCCCAGGGCGGCGGCGTTGGCGTCGTCACTGGCGTTGGCGTTGGTGCTCATCCGCGGTCCGGTGAAGCTGGGCGTCACGGCCAGCATGTCGCCGATCTGGTAGGTCCTGGTGAAGGTCTCGCGATTGAGCGCCGCGCCGGTCGAGATGGTCACCACGTCCTCGTCGACGATCCAGTAGACCGCGTCGAGCTTGGCCTTGCCGGTCGAAAGCTGCCCCACCAGCAGGTCCAGCGCCTTGGCGACGGTGATGTCGGAGGCATGCATCGTGACGGGGGTCTGCTTGGTGACGCCCGAGGCCTCAAGGGCGTTCCAGTTGACGTCGAAGTTCATCTTGAGTTCCGGGCGGAGGGTCTTGACGACGTCGGCCAGTTCGGCGTTGTCGAAGTTCCAGTCGCGCGGAGCGGGTGCGGGCTTGGCCGCGGCGGCGTCGCGCGGGGCCGCCACGCCGGGCGCCGACCCGCGCAGCAGCAATCCCCGCGTGGTGACGCGGACGGTATCCTTGTCGACATACCACGCCAGGGGCCGCCCGCTCTTCTCGACCTGCCCGAGCATCATGCCCAGCGCCTCGCCGGGGCTGGTCGCCACGCCCTTGACGACGACCTTCTCGCTGTCCTTGACGCCGGTGGCCCGCAGCGATTCCCAGTCAACCTCCATCTTCACGCCGGCCAGCTTGGCGCACTGGGCCAGCGCGTCGGCCAGGGGAGCGTTGATCGCCAGCTTGGGCAGCGGCGTCTTCATGGCCGCATCGGCGGACACCTTCGTGTCGGTCGCCGGCGCCGCGGGCTGAGTGGTCGCAGCGGCCCCAAGCGAGACGATTACCAGCAGCATCGCGACAGGAATGAGACGCCCAGGCATGGAAGGCTCCTTGTTGGAGGCAGGTATGTCTGCATCCATTATACCGAGTGTCCTGCCGCCGGGCGACTATGGAGCGCAGCGAGGCCGGTTCGCGGCCTGACCCCGCTGCCGCCACAGAATGATGCGCCCCCGGATATTTCACCGCGGAGATCGCCGAGATCGCAGAGATGTTTTCAATGAAAAGACGCCGCATGGACGGTCTGTTTTCAGATTAACCCGGATATTTCACCGCGGAGATCGCAGAGACCGCAGAGGTGTCTTGAATTAAAAGACTTACAGAAACTTTACGGAGTGGGCCTCATGGACAGTCTGTTTTTTCAGATTAGCGCCGCTTACGACGTG